>CAVLCF010000022.1:0-16044 GCA_963661735.1 bacterium
AAAAAACCACATCAGCCAACCCTTTTTTGGGGTGGTCGATGTGGTTTTTTCTTACGGGCGCATTTTGCAACGCGCCCCTGAGGCGTTCTAATTTGCAGTTCACTTTTTCCGATATTCGTGCGCTGTACCGCCCGTCCAGGCGGAGAATGCCCGCAAGCGTGCTGTTGAGGTATAACGGATACCATCATTTCGTCGTGTTTCCCAGTAAAATCAATCGTCATTTTGTGGATTTTGCAAAACGTGAAAATGTGCTAGACTACAGATGGTTCAATTCTCGGGAAGGAATGACCAAACTATTTACTTACCAATTTCAAGGAGGATACAATTATGGCACTGTCTCTGGATTCCAAAATTCGTGATATTCTGCGCAGCCCGGAGGGCAAGGCGGTTATGGAAAAGTACGCGCCCGGCACCAGCAATGACCCCCGCATGAAGCTGGTTGGCGCACTGACCTATCGGAAGCTGCTGTCCTACCCCGAATCCGCCGAGGTTGCAAAGTTTGCCGATCAGATTGACGAAGATCTGAAAAAGTGCTCCCGCTAAACCGAAATATACAGCAGACCGCTGCGGTTTATTCCGCGGCGGTTTTTGCGTTGTGGACCATATCCTCGATTTCCATTGCTTTCAGGATGATTTCCAATTGTAAGCGGGTGTCCGGGTCCTTGAGGCTGATGTCCAGCTCACGCTCGATTCGGTTGATCCTGTCCACGACAGTACTGCGGTGGACATAAAGCTCCTCTGCCGTCTGGGAATAGGACATACTTGTTCGCAGGAAAACCCGCAGGGTTTCCAGATAGGAGATGGGCCCTGTTTTGTCATGGCGGATCAGATTCTGCAGCCGCTCTGTAAAATAGGCCTCCGCGGGGAGATTCCCCATGGAATTGATGACCATGTTGATCAACGCGTAGGTCTTGAAATAGTACATTTTGGTATCCGGGTTTGTGATTCTCCCGTTTTCAATGGCGGCCTCCGCCTGGATATAGGCGATACGCGCACCATAGGGGTCCGTAAAGGCATTGCTGATTCCGGCCACACCGTTTGTCTCCCGGAGGAATTTACTCATTCGGCTGTTGAGTGACGCATAATATTCTCCCTGTTTGTCCATCAATGGAGCAACATTCAGAAAACAGACGATGATGTTTTTCTTTGGGAACGCATAGGACTCCGGAAATTCCTGCTCAAAGGTTCCGCAGATATAGTCCCTTGGCAGCCGGGAGAACCGGTTGGCGCTGTGCTGCGTGATACAAATAAAATGCCTGCTGTCCCGTGCAAGATTGAGGGCCCATTTTTGGTTAGCAGTCAGGGGATAGCCGTTTACAAGGCTGGAAAAGGCAGTCTTTAAGGCGGATTGCTCGTTGGTCAGAATGGAGGGATCCCGTTCTATGGATTTTTCAATCAGACGGGCCATGAAGTCTGCCAGAGTCAGGTCCGCTTCGCTGAATTGGGGCTTCCCGCTGAAATAAACGCATCCGATATACGCACCGTTTATGTCAAACAAATTGACGCAGAGATATTCTACCTCCTTTAGCTTCAGCAGAAACGCCCCTTTTTTGTCCGTCCGCAGGTCAAATTCCGTCAGATACGCCCCAATCTGCTCCGGTTCCAGCCTGGTTTCTGCCTTCGTGATGTAGTGAAAGGAAGCGTCGAGAACGAAGATGGAGCAGCCGAACAGGGGCTCACTGCAATCCACGATTCGCTGCAGATCCGCCGTATCCAGGAAAATGTCAAACAGCTTTTGTTCCCAGGCATAATACCTGTCGAACAGCCGGCAGAGGCGGCGGTTTACCTCAAAAAAATCCGCATCTCCCTGAATAACGATCAGGCAGCACCGATCCCGGTAATGGACCAGCTTCGCCCCCTCTCCAATCACCACAATGACGGCCCTCTCCTGCAGCTGGGGACGTGCGGGGAGGTGGTCAATTGTCGCAAGATACAGATGATCCGCGTAAAACATCACCTCACGGTCCAGGTACAGCTCCGGCCTTGAAATCGCCATTTGGGTAGTCCTGGGACCCGTCATAGTAACGGGATATTTCGATTTCAGCTCTGCGTAGACGATACCGGCATTGAGTTTCATGCTCCGGCCCCTCCTCTCCCATTTGCGTTTATTATAGGCACGTCTGTCCCCAATGTCAACAGGCATACCGTCAAAACGCAGGGAATCTGCCCGGAATATTTCTTCTTTTTGTGTATATTCACTTTCTTTGCTCTGCGATACAATAGCTGTAACGTTCATTCCCGAGAACAGCAACAAATACGCTACTGCCAGTCAAATTGACGGGAGATGCAGAAAAAGGAGAGATTTATCTATGGCGTTTCAACCCAATGACAAAGCAATGCTGGAGGGCTATATTCAGGTCGCCCGGCCATTGGAAGATATGTTCTCTGTAAGGGGGAAGGTTGCGCTGGTTCCAGGCGGCAGCTCCGGTCTGGGCTTTGATATTGCCTATCGGCTGCTCCAGGGCGGCGCAAAGGTCGTTATTGCCTCCAATTCCACAGTAGAGGAAGAGGCCGCAATAGACCTGCTGCAAAAGTACGGCTTTGGGGATTCCGTGAAGTTCTGCTTCTGTGACGTGCGGGAGGAGGAACAGGTGGCAAAGCTGGTGGACTTCACCGTGGAAGCCTTCGGGTCTCTGGACATTCTCATCAACTCCGCGGCAACCTGGAACTATGCCCATTTGAGGGATCTTCCCAGAGAAGACCTGGAAAAGGTCATGGATACCAATGTAAACGGTGCGTTCTATCTGGTGAAGTACGTCAGCCGCTACATGATCGATCATAAGATTCCCGGCAAGATGGTATTCATCGCCTCCAACAGTCCCTGGATGCCCTATCCTGTTTTCGGCGGCTATTCGCACTATGCAGCCAGCAAGGGCGCAGTGGTCGCTTTGGCAACTCAGGCCGCCAAGGAGCTGAAGCGCTACGGGATCATGGTCAATGCAGTGGCTCCCGGCGGTATGGTCACCCCCGGCGCTGCCGGAAATCTGGCCTCCGAGCTGCTGCCGGAGGAGAAGCAGGATGAATTCTATGACGAGCTGATGGTCTGGCAGACCGACGGACAGCAGCCTGTGGATGAAGTTGCCATCATCGCCTATGCCTTAGCTACCCCCATGGGCGACGGCATTACCGGTGAGTGCGTTGTGGCGGATTCCGGCGCCAGTCACAATATTTTCCGTTTCCAGCCTGCAATCGAACAGTATCCCCCCGAGGAGTAAGAAAGGAGCTTTCCAATGAGCAAGAAAATCGATGCGAGAATCCCCAAGGATTCCGGTGTTGGCGCCGGGATCAAGCAGTATGTGGCCGTCCAAACACCCTGGAATAAGCTGATCAGCTACTATGATGCCATGCATTATATCAGCCGCTTTGAATCCGTGCTGTCCGCCGCCACCCAGCAGGCCCTGCGGATCATGATCCCCGATTACCGGGAGCGGGCGCAGCTGATGTGCGAGGAAGCCTTCCAGCGGCAATACATCACCGGAAAATACTACGGCAATGACGATGGCTTCGGCATTCATCCTTTCATGTGCGGCGATTACCCCGGCGCCCTGATCGGCGACAAGGGCGACGATGCTCTGCTGATGTGCGGTCGCTGCCAGGATTTCGGAACCTACCGCTGCGAGAAAGAGCTGGACGTATGCGACTGGGATATTGTCGGTTCCGAGCTCTGCCGTACCACGACCATGTCCCTGCAGGGTCAGGCAAAAGCTGCCGCGGAGCGCCGTCCCAATGGCCCTACCCTGGACTATATGATGGTAGAAGCCAAGGGCTGCGGCGACCGGCACTGCCGGATCATTGCGGAGAACCGGGAGAAGTACCCCGCCCCCGCTCATGAGTTGTGGGAGAGCTTTGGCCCCGCCGTCACTGATGACTACAAGAAGTATACCGAGGAGCCGGACACCGTTGAGGACTCCATGATGTTCCGGGAGGAGTGCAATTACCACTTCGTCAACGGCACCAACAACGAGACGGACTCTTCCAATCAGATGATGAATCTGTCCACCGCGGCCTCCCTGTACGTTCTCCCTGCCATTGCGGAGACCGTCAAGCGGGGCATCGTCACCAGGGAGCAGGCGGACCACATCCTGTGGTGCGTGCTGGAGGCCGCCGGGAAAGCCATGTTTGGCGAGCGGTATGCCATCAAGGCATTGCGGGACTGGATGGGCGTTCCCAATTCCATCGGAGAGGACGGCCGTCTGCTGGCGGGCCTGATTGAGGTCCAGCTGCAATCCCTGGTCTGCGCCTACGAGGTGGAGGCCTTCAACGAGAAGGAGTGTATTCTGGTCATTGACCGGGGCGGTCTGGAGATCACCGGAACCAAGGACGTGCCGGAGGCCCATCTGGCTATGTGGTACGGCATGTCCAAGGCGCTGATCAACGCGCAGTGGTCCTGCTGGGAGGAGGATTCCCCCGCCAAGAAGATGCGCATTAAAATCGCAAAGAAAACCGATAAATTCATGTAATGGGGGAGGAATCGCCATGAATAAGAACATCTTCAAATATGACGATATGAAGCGCGGCGAGCACATGGCCGTACGGAATAATGTGGGCTGGTATTTCTGGACCCACCAGCTGCTGGAGATCACCGGCCCCGACGTGGTGCCCTTTCTGGATCATCTGTATACCGGCAATATCGCTTCTCTGGCCGTAGGCCGGGACCGCTATACTACCATGCTGAACGAGCAGGGCGAGATCATTGATGATGTGGTGATCATGCGTATTTCCGAGGATACCTATTGGGTCTCCACCCTGTATGCCACCAAGGCCGATGACTGGTGGTATTTCCACCAGGGCGACTTCGACGTGGAGTGGAGCGAGATCACAGAGGACTGGCAGATGCTGGCCGTCCAGGGACCTAAGTCCAAGGCCGTTATTGAAGCCCTGTGCGCGAATTCCGTAGAAGATCAGAAGTTTTTTGAGATCCGGGACAATACGATCAACGGCATTCCCGTGAAGATCAACCGAGGCGGCTACACCGGCGAAAAGTGGGGCTATGAGATCTATATGTCTCCGGATGATCTGGAAGCCATTGAGGCACTGGTGGATGCCGAGGTCGTAAAGAACGGCGGCAGGCGCGTGACCGAATTCCAGATCATGGCCTGGACACTGCCCACAGAGGCCGGTATCTTTTATATGCGGGATCTGGCCCATACCAACCCGATTGAAGTGGGCCTGGATAAAAACATCAAGTGGGACAAGGACTTTATCGGCAAGGAAGCACTGCTGAAAGTAAAAGAAAATGGCCCGGCACGGGAAATGGTTGGCTTTGAGGTGCTGGACGATGACTATTACATTCGCTCCAAGCAGTACGGCGGCCCCGGTGAGGCTGTGTTCATTGACTCCGAGGAGGAAGAAGTGGGCCGAGTCTCCAAGCTGGTTTACTCCTATGTGAAGGAAGTCAACAACGGCTATATTCTGGCGAAAAAGGGCGCGCTGAAGGTTGGCGACAGGATCAAGATCCACGGCCATGACTGCGTGATCACCGAAAAGAACTGGCTGAATTAACGCGGCAGAGAGGAAAACAAAGCTATGAAACTGGAAGGCAAATCCATTGTAGTCACCGGCGCGTCTGCCGGTATGGGCGAGGCCATTGTGACGCTGTTTGCCCAGGAAGGGGCCAATATCATTGCAGTTGCCCGCAGAAAAGAGCGCCTGGACGCTCTTGCGGAGTCGCTGAAAGATGCCCCCGGCAAGGTTATCCCCTACGTCGGGGATGTGTCTGACCCCGCCTCCTGCGACGGTATGATCGATGCCGCCGTGAAAGCCTTTGGGCGGCTGGATGTGCTGGTCAATAACGCGGGCATCATGGACGACAACACCGCTGTGGGCGATGTGTCCAATGAAATGATCGAGCGGCTCTTCCGGGTCAATACCTATGGCCCATTGTACGCCATGCGCAAGGCTGTGCAGTTGTTTCTGGCACAGGGTGAGAACGGCGGTAACATCATCAACATCACCTCTGTGGGTGCGGCCCATCAGACGGCGGGCGTTGCCTATTGTGCCTCCAAAGCGGCGATTGCGTCCGCAACCAGGAATACCGCATTCATGTATATCGACCAGGGCATCCGATGCAATGCCATTTCCCCCGGCGGCATTCTGACGGACATTCCCCTGGTCATGCCGAAGGCAAATGAATTCGGCTTCGGACGCACCGGCTCTCTGCTGGTTCACTCCCCGGAAATGGGGCTGCCGGAGGACATTGCCAACGCGGCACTGTTCCTGGCCAGTGATGAATCCCATTTTATAAACGGTACTGTGATCACCTGCGATGGAGGATGGACCTGCTTCTAAAGCGGCCAGCTTTTTGCAATAAAACGCAAGTCCCCGCTGCTTCTTCGGCAGCAGGGACATTGTTTACAGCGCCACCTCAATGGCCTCCCGCAGATTGCGGACCCGGTAGACCGTCAGGCCCTCGGGGATGTCCAGCTTTTCCGAGCCGCCCCTGGGAATAACGCATTTCTTAAAGCCCAGCCGGGACACTTCGCCCAGGCGCTGGTTCAGGTGGGACACCGACCGGATCTCCCCCGTCAGGCCCACTTCGCCAATGGCGGTCAGGTCATCGGCAATGGGCGCGTCCCGGTAAGAGGAAGCCACCGCCAGCACCACCGGCAGGTCGGCCCCGGGTTCATCCAGCCGCAGGCCGCCGATGACGTTGATATAGGCGTCAAAGGCACCCATCCGCAATCCCGCCCGCTTCTCCGCCACAGCCAGAAGCAGCATCATGCGGTTGAAGTCGAAGCCGTCGGAAGCCCGCCTGGGCACATTGGCCATGGTCTTGGCAACCAGCGCCTGGACCTCCGCCAGTACGGGACGGGTGCCCTCCATGACGCAGGCCACGCAGGTGCCGCTGGCACCCTCCGGCCGGCCGTCCAGAAGCATCTGAGAGGGGTTCGGAACCTCTTCCAGGCCGCTTTCCATCATCTCAAACACGCCGATCTCATTGGTAGATCCAAACCGGTTCTTGGCGGCCCGCAGCAGCCTGTAAGAGGAATTGGGGTCGCCCTCAAAATACAGCACGCAGTCCACCATATGCTCCAGAACCTTTGGCCCCGCGATATTGCCGTCCTTGTTGATGTGGCCCACCACGAACACCGTAATGCCCTGGGATTTGCTCAGCTGCATCATGGTCATGGTGCAGTCCTTCACCTGGGAAACGCTGCCGGGAGAGGATTCGTTTTCCTCCCGGTAGAGGGTCTGAATGGAATCGATCATAAGGATATCCGGCTTCAGCTCCTCCACAGCCTCCAGAATGTCGGAAAGCCGGGTCTCAGAAAGAATGTACAGGGACTCCGGGGCAACACCCAGCCGCTGGGCCCGAAGCTTCAGCTGCCGCTCGCTCTCCTCGCCGGAGACATAGAGCACGCTGCGCCCAGCGCAGAGACTGTTGCAGATTTGCAGCAGCAGCGTGGATTTGCCGATGCCCGGCGCGCCGCCCACCAGCACCAGAGACCCCGCTACCGCGCCGCCGCCCAGGACACGGTCCAGCTCGCCCATGCCCGTAGAGAAGCGGATCTCCCCGTCGGTAGTCACGTCCTGAATGCGCTGGGGCTTTCGGCTCTGACCCACTGGGCTGGACTTTGCCTTTCCCGGAGCAGCTGGCTTTTCAATATGCTCTTCAAAGGTGTTCCAGGCCCCGCAGGCCGGACATCTGCCCTGCCATTTGGGGCTTTCGTTTCCGCAGTTGGTGCAGAAAAATACGGTTTTTGCCTTTGCCATGGTATCTATCTCCGATTCTTAGTGTTCTTAGCGTTTTCACCATTATACCAAAGCGGAAGGAACGGGTCAACCCAGATTTGCGCACACTGCCGCGCCGATGACCGCCGCCAGCGCCTTCTGATAATCCGGGCTGGACAGCTTTCCCTCCTCCTCCGGATTGGAGAGGAAGCCGCACTCCACCAAAATTGCCTGCTTCCGGCTTTTTTCCATGAGATAAATGCCCTTGGCGGCCTTCGTCTTCCGGTGGCTGCCGGGATTCAATGTAGAAACCAGCGCCGCCTGCACTGCGTCCGCAAATAGCTTACTCCCGTCCGCAGACCCATAGAATACCTGTGCCCCGCTGTACTGGGACTGGCTGAAATAGTTCTGGTGGATGCTCACAAGGACGCCGCCCTCTGTCTCGTTGACCAGCCGTACCCGGTTTTTCAGATCGTCCACCTTCTTCTGGGCGATGGTCTCCCCTTTTTTGTAAACCGCCGTATCCGTGCGGCGGACCATGACGGTTTTGCAGCCCAGAAAATGCAGCATATCCTCCAGCCGCAGAGCGATTTCCAGATTGTAGCCGCTTTCCAGGCGGCCGGTGCAGGAGGTAGCCCCGCCGTCCTCGCCGCCGTGCCCGGCATCGACAATTATGGTGTGGGTGCGCTTTATGGGCACCCGGTCCTGAATGGCAGAAACCGTCTGTTCCCCGCCCCATATTCCCGCCGCCATAAGTCCAAGGATCAGGCAGGCACACAATGCCAGCCGCGCCGCCACAAGCAATTTTCCCATGGATACCACCCCCAAATACCATACGCGCCGGTCAGGCCCCTATGCACATGCGGGGGAAAAACGCATAGTATGACCCGGAATCACTTTTCCAAATGTTATTCGAGGGGGAATTCCATTGAATGCCAATAAAAACCGCATGAACTACGGGGAGGGCCGCCTGCCGGCCATGGCCCCTCTGGCCAATCCCTATGTGCCCTTCCAGATCGAGGGGCCGGTCCGCTATGAGCCCCGAAAGGCTATGGTCCGGGGCACGCTGTACCCCGGGCTGGACCTACCCTTTATGGGCATGGTAAACCAGAACAATCTGCCGGTTACGCCCCTGTCTGAGGTACAGGTGCTGGCCTTTGCCGTTCAGGAGCTGGCCCTGTATCTGGATACCCATCCGGAGGATATGGAAGCCCTGGAGCTGTACCGGCAATACCAGGAGCTCTATCAGAAATGTGCCCAGGCCTACCAGGCGGACAGACGCCCGCTGAATCACGCCACCCCTGGGCAGGGCGACGAATACGCCTGGCTGGACGATCCCTGGCCCTGGGAATTTGCCGCGAATAAGGGGGAATAAGCCATGTTTCAATATGAAAAGAAGCTCCAATACCCGGTACGTATCCGCCGCCCCAATCCCCAGCTTGCAAAAATCATTATCACCCAGTACGGCGGCCCCGACGGCGAGCTGGGGGCCAGCCTGCGCTACCTCTCCCAGCGCTATTCCATGCCCTTTGACGAACTGAAGGGTCTTTTGACGGATATCGGGACCGAAGAGCTGGGGCATCTGGAAATGATTGGAGCCATCGTCCACCAGTTGACGCGAAATCTGAAGGACAATCAATTCCGTGACCCAGCCTTTGCGCCCTATTTCGTGGACCACACCGTAGGGGTCTATCCCACGGCAGCGGCAGGTTTCCCCTGGAATGCCGCGTCCATGGCCGTCAAAGGCGATCCCATCGCCGACCTGACGGAGGACCTGGCCGCCGAGCAAAAGGCCCGGGTGACCTATGACAACATTCTCCGCCTCAGCGACGACCCGGACGTAAACGACGTCATCCGGTTCCTGCGGGAGCGGGAAATCGTCCACTTCCAGCGCTTCGGCGAGGGCCTGCAAAGGCTGCGGGAGAAGCTGGATCAGAGAAATGTTTACTTTATGAATCCATCTATTGATATGTAAATTTAGCAACTATCAGTTGTATTTCCAGTTTTGCAATATTTCTCCCGATAGTAAAGCAGAAGTGTCCTTCATGGATATACTCAGAAACGGCCAATATTGCATGCACCTTTCTTTTTTATGACACGCGGAAGCACCGGACCTTGGCCCGGCGCTTCCGCGTTCCTTCATATTTTCATCACATTCTCTGCGGTCATGACATAGCAAAGCCATTCGTGTCTGATGTCAGATGATTTTATACCATCATTAATCACAAAAAGGATTTTCGGCAATGGTTTTCCCTATACAACCGTCAAAATCCGGCTTTGCTCAACTCATCCAGCATACTGGTTCGTCTTGGATATTTTGCTCTCCAACAATCAGCCAAACTATTGGCAACCACTTTTCCATCAGGGTATTTCCGAACTTTCTTCAATGTTTGAATGACTGACCAATAGGCCTTCCGATTGCTGGCTCGTCCCATTGCATCTTGCAGATGCGTAACATAAACATTCAGACAACATTGCCCATATGATTTCTTCAGTAGACGCTCATATCTCTCCAAGGCACGAATGTCAGTATTCTTCTCAATTCTCTGCATCAGTTCTTCGTACATTTGCTCCTGTTCCAGAAGCGTATATGTCTGAAATCGCATCGTTTCACTATTCAGCAAACGGTCCCGTTCAGTTGTCCATTCCTCTGGTGTCAGCATTGCTTTGAGCTTTAACACATAAACCAAATCGTCCTGTCTGAACGCATAAAGGTAGTCCTTCAATTCGTTCAACAGCATCTCCCGGTTGTTTGTCCTTTCATAAATCTCAATCATTTGAGCACTATATTTTGCCACCAATCCTGGCTTGTCCTTGTCAATTTCCCGACTTTCCTCCAGCAGTGCAAGTGCGGTATCCCAATCACTATTTTGTTTGGCCTGAGAAATTTTTATTTCACGAATCTTGGGGAGATAGCGGTATTGTACAAAATATTGTTCTAGCTCCTCCTCGCTCTTCCCTAGCCGCTCCATCCATTTCACTCTGTAGACAATCAAATCTTCCAGGCGGTATTGGCTGTTTTCATTTTTTAAGCACGCTTGTATCTGCCGATCCAGAAACGACAGTAATTCCGGCCCAATCTCGTCTTTCCAGGGAGCGTCATACAGGTACTCGTCCAGAAACATTCTGCCAAGCTCTAGTGACGCATAATGCGCAGTAAACCAGTGGAGTATCTCCCGTTGTTCCTCCAAATCAGCCTGTTCCAGGATCTGTGACCAGGTATCCATGCAGAAGCTGGCCAGTACCGACAGGCCACCATCAGAATCGTCCATATCCTGTTCCACTCCTGTTTGGAATGTCAGCCAGGTCAGTTGAAACGCATCCATTGTCTTTCCGGCAAGCAGCAAATCGGGAAGTCGATCATTCATATACTCTTCCAAAGCATCACAATACTCCGACGCATCTTCGTAATCAATAAATCCATGTCTATCTGACATGGAATCCGTCAACTCCTCCAAGTCCGCTTCCCACTGATCTTTTTGCTTTTGCGGTAGTTCGTTGGTTGCAGCGAGCTGAATCACTTCTCTTATATGAGAATCTCCTTCCGCAAACCGAATCAGCAAGCTCCGCATCTGCGACTCCGACAATAGACCCACCAGCGCTTCTACTGTGTACTCATTCTTTACTTCCTGAATAGGATCTTTTGGCCCGTCCTGCACGGCGCACAATACAGCGGCAAGATGCTTGCAAGGTGTTCCATTCTCTCCGTATGGACAATCACAAAAGTAATCGGTAATGCCGTCCCTCGCCTTATTGAATGTCACAGACACCGTGTAGGTTTCACTGCCTTCTACTTGTGCCCTAACCTCGCTATTCCGGTAGCGTAAATCTAAAACACGCCCATCACGATAATAATCCACGCCTCGCTGCCAAATATGCGGTGGAAACATATTCTTCCAAGGATTGCTCGCCATCTGATTACCTCCAGCCTCTTTCTATTTAGAAAAAAGATGCCGCTTACCTACTCTGATGGGCAAGCGGCTCCTCTCAACATTCAAACAGCCGTGTCCCTTACGCCATTCACGGCTGCCGTGCTATGATATATTCATCAATATCGCTCACGATATAATTTGCGCCCGTCGTATGCAGCGCCTCAAAGCAGGAATAAATGTAATCCCAAACATGATAATTGGTGAATAAATCGGACACCTGTTTTCCTGTCATATTCTTTGCCGATTTATATAGCTCTGTACAATATACCATAAAATCGCCCTGTCTGCTCATAATGCTTCCTCCGGAAATGTAATCCTTCCTGTCTTTCGTTCCTCATCATACATATTGAAGAGTGTCAAAGGGCTGAAATGCCATAGCTTCGTATCCTCCTCTTCCAAAACGGAGTATACCTTGGATTCATAGAATTCTTTCGTAGCAGTTACTTCGTCACATCCGTAGTTCTTAACGATGAGTCCAATGACCTGCGGTACAAGCAGCACCAGCATTGCCTCAAATTTCCTTTGGTCCATCAGTATTCCTCCTTCGGAACCGTTCCAACGAATTTCAAAAAGGATAGCCCCTTCTGGGATGTAATTGCCAATTGATTGTACAGCTTCCGAACCTTCAATGCATTTGTAGATATTATATGTGATTATCGAATAGAAAGTCAATAGAAAACTACCTGTTCAAGAATGAATCGAAGGGACACCTATGCCCGCAATATTCGGTTTTTACTTTATATGGCCTTCAAATCGAGAACATCAAAAACCTTGTCAATTTTTACATCCAGAATATTTCCTGGGGTAGAGATTAGAAAATCTAACGCATAGTTTTGCGGGAGATCAAAACGAGCATGATAGAATTGCGTTCGGATGCCTCGATAAATGGCATAATGGCCGTGTAGCCCATTCAGCGTAATTGGCGTAATCGACCTTACAATATCGGTCCCTAGATTCTGAAGCGTATCAGCCAATTCACTATTTGAAGGCTTGCAGTCATGGTCAATTCTCAATTCCAGAACAAACGTGCTTTCCGGAGGGATGAAGAACAAATATTCTTCTGCGATACACTCCGTTTTTGTCCGAAGCGCATACCCCTCCGGAAACCGAAATGAAACGCCTTTGCTGTAAAATCGGTTGTTATAACAATGAAACATATAGTCTACCTCCAAATTAAAATCATATACATGGCAAACGGTTAACAAAGAACTGAATGCCTCAAAGTATATGCCCCATATTGGAGCATATCTTATGGTCATTATATCGAGCATAATAGAAATATGCAAGATGGCCAGGAGGTTTTCTATGATTGTTTATACGCCGCTTTGGGAAACCCTGAAAAGGAAAGGGCTCTCCACGTATACATTAAGGTTCAAATACCAGATCAGCGGCAGCACTGTCCAGCGTCTGCGAAAGAATTTGTCCGTTTCTACCAACACACTGGATGATTTATGCAGGCTGCTGGATTGCTCACTGTCAGAGGTTGCGGAGCATATCCCGGATGGAGAGCAGGCTGAGTTTGCGGGAAATGCATAAAAGGAGCGAACTGCCGATTCTGTGACAGTTCGCTCTTATCTTATTCAAACAACGGCAGCAATGTCATGGGCTCCAGCTTATTGCCTGCGGGTAAGGTAGCTTTTCCGGTTTCGTCTGGCAGGAGTACCAGGGTCTTGACCGTCTCCCCTGCCTCGTTTTCCGTTTCCGTTATCCATCCGGAGAACTGCTTTCCTGCCGGGGCGGTTACGACAGGACACTGAAGCTGCAAGGTGTCCGCGTCAAAGAAATCAGACTGCAGGACTGTGTCCCCGTCCTGGAACGTCAGGCGGACGAGCATGCTTTCCTTTGCGACATCCTCCGCGGTCATGGCGTAGCAGAGCCAGCCGCCGGAGGGTTGTTTCTCGAAGAACATGCTCTGCTCAATTGCGCTTTCCTTGACGGTGCCGTCCTTCCGGTGCTGGTTCAGAGTTACAGACACCCGGGCAGAAAACAGTGTATCGGAATAGCGGCAGAAGTCAAAGACGGTTTCGTTGGTAAAGTCGAAGCTGGCCGCCTCCTGGACAAAACCAAGCTCCGTGTCGGTAATGGCTCTATAAGCGTCCGAGTCCTTCAGAAAGTATTTTGCGATATCCGCCCGACTGGCCTGCTTCATCATGTACAGCGCATAAGCTTTCAGGGCGCTGAGGGCGGTCTCCCTTTCCTGTTCGCCTATGGCGTTGGCTTTCGTGCGCTCTGTAAAGGCTCGGGAAGCCTCGTCATAGGTCACTTCCACAGCGTTTCCATTTCCATCCAGGATTTTGACCTCCGGGGCAGCTGCCAGGCCGGTGATTTCCTGGATGCAGGTACGGATGCCGGACACACCCACGGGAAGATAGCTTTCCGCCCTGGGTACATGAATCTCCATGGTAGTGCTGTCGTCCAAGGGCACACCGTTTACATAGACCGTATGCCCGTCTGTCTTCTGAACAAAATAGCTGCGGGTCTGCTGCTTCAGCAGGAAGGTAACAGTGCCCAGCTCCCAGTCCGGGATATCTGTCTGGGCTGTGCCCTGATTGTGGTTTACCAGAGTGAAGGAGGCGATTTTCTCCTTTCCCAGACGCACGATATATTTCTTATCCTCGGACAGTCCGGTGGAAGTCTCCATATAGGTCAGCTCCGCATTTCCCACGACGCTTTCCATGCGGGTTACAAACGTTTCCCGATCTTCGTCGGAATGGTCCTGGGCCAGATCATACAGTGTCCCCCAATCGGGGTCCGCAAACAGCCGCCGGAAAACCGCCTCACTTTTGGTGGACGGTTGGGCCAGCTCATAGCGGGTCAGCCATCCATGGAGCGCACACAGCCCGAAAAAAGACGCCCCGCAGAACAGGAGAATAAACAGGAAGAAAAGGCTGTAAAACACAGGGCTTCCTCTCCGGGAATGTCTCTTTCCCGGCATTTTTGCAGCTTTCTTTCCGGACGTCCGGTTTCCCCGCTCAAATTTTCCCCGGTACATTTTAGTTCTCCCCCGCCTTCCGGACCAGCCAGTAATCCGGCATCTTTCTGGGTTCGGATTGCAGCAGCGAATAACTGTTCATGATCCGCACCTCGCCGCTGTCTCCATAGCGGCCATAGGTATCCCGGTATAGCATCACCGTGGAGGAACCGCCGTCCATATTGCAGGCGTTTACGGCCCCATACTCCACCAGGATGTCAGTGGCATCCTTATACTCCCCGCCCATAGAGCTGGGCTGCCGTCCGTCGATGCAGACGAAGATCACCGTGCCATCTGCCCGCTGGCCGATGGCCGTTCTTGGGTTCAGGCCGGAGGTCTTATTATAGGCTTCCATATTGATCTCGCCGTTCAGAATCAGGACAGGACCAAAGCAGCAGCCATCCCGGATGTTCAGTTCCTCAGCCTGAGCCTTGGAAAGATTCTCCGTGGAGACAACAAGAATGTTGTCCTTTGTAAAGCCCGCGAAGCCGCTTGTTTCCGTGGGTTTTCCGGAAGTCCAGACGCACGCCCCCTCCGAATAGACGAGGCCGACGGGCAGGGAGCCGACATAGGCGCCGGCCGTACCGTCATCGTTAAATGCGCCGCCGTTGATGCCCGCAAGGGCACCTTCCTCCTCTAGGGCCGCTGTCAGCCGTTTCCCGGGTACACTGGTGGTAAAGCCGCTGTGGTTGGAGATGCCCAGATAGACCTGGGCTGGGTCACGGACAAGCATTACTTTGGCATTGTAGGTTTTCCCATGCACATCCTCAATGCGGATGCCATCGGGATGATCTGCCCATTCTCCGCTGTCCTCGTCCTGATTGGTCCGTTTGATGACAACTGCACTGGTATCTGTCATGCCGTCCTCCAGCCCTGTGTCTACGTCTGCCCGAATTTCCGCTACGGTTTCTTTCCCGATGAACAGCGCCGGGACCCACTTGGTAGCGCTGGCTTCGATGAGCGCCATAGTCAGCTGATTTCTGGCCGTCTGGGAGGGGCCGTTGAAAACAAGATTCATAGTCAGCAGCAGATCGCCGACCAGCAGGACAAGGACAGTCAATAGGACCAGCAGGAAACGCCGGAAGAATCTGCCAACCGCGCCGCCCTTTTTTCGTCTTTGCGGCATAACCACCGTATTCCGTGCCCGAGGAGGAGTGTTCTTTCCCATATTTATCTCTTTTCGCATTGTAATTTTCCCTATATCCAGTCAAAAGTGTGCAAAAAGGCCTGAGACCCGTCTTTTGCAGATCTCAGGTCCTTTCCTATGTCTATGCCTTTACCATCCAGAAGGTGGGCATTTTTTGAATTTTTGTCGTACCTGTGGGCAGCGGATGATAAATGAGTGTGCAGCCCAATGCCATTTAGTTAAGAATTTCAAAACCGGTACTAGGAAGTTCCCAGTACCGGTTATTTTTTTCAAAAAAGTCGAAAAAACACTTGACAAAATTAAAAATTTCGGCAAGCGGAGCC
>CAVLCF010000023.1:0-11476 GCA_963661735.1 bacterium
CGAAAAAGTGAGGCTGCCTCGTATGATTTTGGAAAATCATTTTGAGACAGCCCCTTGGTGTCTATTCCCTATTCGCTTTCCATCCCATGCAGAGTTGTGCCGTTCAAATAGCTCTTAATTCTGCCAGACAGCACCAGTCCCGCATACTCTATCGGCGCATGATATACCAGCCAATCCAAATCTGTCAGTTGCCATCTTGTGACATGATAGAAGTTCTCCACTTCCTCGCAGTCGATCATCAGCACAGAGCCGTCGCTGTAAGTCAGTTCCACTCTGTTTTCATCCATATTGTAAAAGCCATGCAACACTTTCATTGGTCTGTTCCCCTATCATCATTTTAGGAAGCAACAGGACTTTTCCACAGATTCCCCACTGTCGGTTGCTTTTTCTTCATTTTCGTCAATTCAGGCTCTGTGGGATTATTGGTGTAAAAGTGGTGTAATTTCAGGAAGTTCCATGTAAAAATCCATTGCAGCCCTAAGGGAATTTCGTTTGTATTCCTATATTCCCGTGGCAGACAAATAGTATTTTTATCATCCTCAGTTTCCTCTTTATAGCGTTCATCATCCAGCGCCAACCGAATCACAAAATGATTGTCCTTTAGCGGTGCCAGAATCACATTATTATGAAATCCGCTGCTCCCAGCCAGATGAAGTACCCCGTTTACTGCCCAAAAACGTGTAAAAACAGCAGGAGAAATTGCTCCCCCTGCTGTCGGATGATGGGAAAGCACGGGCGCAAAAGGTCCGCACCCCGGACGCGGACGATTCATGCAGCGCTTCCTCCGGATCCGCCGCGCGGCGCGCCATCCGGAAGGATGGCTGTTATCGGTCCAGCACCAGCTTGAACGCGCCGTAGGCGCCGGCGTCGTTGCCCAGATTGGCCAAAGCGAATTTCACACCGGAGGCGGCGTGGAATACGTATTTGTGGAAATAGGGGGCGATCCCGTCCAGCAGCACCTGGCCGGCCTTGCTGACGCCGCCGCCGATGACCACGGCCTCGGGGTCGATAACGGAGCAGGTGGAGCCAAGGAACTGACCCATGTAGTCAAAGTAAGTATCCAGAATTTCCAGGGCCACCTGGTCCCCGGCCTTCCCGGCGTCGAAGATATCCCGGCAGGTCACGTTTTCTTCCAGTGCCCGGAGAGAGGAAGGCATTTCGTCCTTCTCAAGCCGCTGGTGTGCCAGCCGGACAATGCCGGTAGCGGAGCAGTACTGCTCCACGCAGCCCCGCTTGCCGCAGCCGCAGATGGCGGTCTCTTTGGGATTCAGGACCATGTGGCCCAGCTCGCCGCCTGCGCCGTGGGTACCGTTCAGGAGCTTGCCGTCCAGAATGATGCCGCCGCCGACGCCGGTGCCCAGGGTGATGAAGATCACGTTCTGGCTGCCCTTGCCGCCGCCGACCCAGTACTCGCCCAGGGCCGCCACATTGGCATCGTTGCTGGCCTTGACGGGAAGTCCCGTCAGCTTAGACAGATCCTCTTCAATGGGTACAACGCCCCAGCCCAGGTTCACGCAGCGGTTCACCACACCGTTTACAACAGCCCCGGGCACGCCGATGCCAATGCCCAGAAGGTCCCCGTCCGCGATCTCCTTTTCCTTCCGATAGCGGTTCACCGCGTCCGCGATATCAGGGATGATGTTTTCGCCGCCGTTTTCCCGCCGGGTGGGAATTTCCCATTTGTCGAGCATTGCGCCGGTTTCATCAAAGTAAGCGATCTTGACGGTGGTGCCGCCCAGATCGATGCCAAAGCCATATTTCATAGAGCTTCCTCCTTGTTTTTCTTTTTTCCCCATTATAACGGATTTCACCGGGAAAAGGAAGAGGGAAGGACTCAAAACTTTAAGCTTTCCCGTACAGAATCTTAATATCCCCTTAAGTCCCGTGACATTTTGTTTACGATGTGTTACAATTCAGCCTGGAAAGAATTTCCGAGAATGTGCAAATATATGAAGGAGGCCCCAAAATGAACGCTTTTTTGAAACGGCTGATCTGCGGCGGCTCGATCCTCGCCATGCTGCTCGCGGGCTGCGCGGCGCCCCTGCACCGGACGGACCGGGAGGAGCTGCCTGTATTTACCAAAGAACCGACGGTTTCCGCGGAGGAACCCGTCTGTCATGAATTGCTTCGATGAAATGTGGAAAGGATGAAAATCGATGAAACTGAAAAAAATACTTCTGGGACTTCTTGCCGCCGGTCTGCTCTCCGGCTGCGCGGCGAAGGGCGGCACGGCGGCGACCCTGCCCGCCATTGATCCCAAGCCCGTGGTGACGGAGGCGGCCATGCGGGATGTCTCCGTCAGTTCTGCCCGGGAGTTGACGGACGCCATCGCCCCGGGAGCGGTGATCACCCTGCCGGAGGGGCTCCTCAAGCTGGAGCCGGACGAAACCCTGGACACCGGAAACGAATACTGCTGGTGGCAGAGTGTAGAGGATGGCTATGAGCTGGTGATCTCCGGCGTGGATGGCCTGACCATCCAGGGCGCCGGACGGGACGCCAGCCGGGTCCAGACGGACCCCCGGTACGCTGCGGTGCTGAAATTCGAGAATTGCCAGAACCTGACACTCCAGGGCTTTACCGCCGGACATACAGAAATGGCCCAGGCCTGCGAGGGCAACGTCATTAACCTGGGAGACTGCCGGAACATATCCTTGCAGGACCTCGGTCTCTTCGGCTGCGGCAACACCGGCGTCTATGCCGAGCTGTGCGAAGATCTGACCGTCCGGAACTGCGACATTTACAGCTGTTCCTCCATGGGTCTGAATCTGGGTCAGGTCACGGGCTGCAAAATCGTGGGCAGCACCATACGGGATCTGGGTGAGCAGGGCAACGAGGCTTTCTGCGCCGTAATGGCCTGGGAGGGGTCCGATCTGTCCATTGAGGATACGGTTTTCTCCGGCAGCTGCGCTTCCAGCCTGCTGAGCCTGAGCCAGAACGCCACGGTCTCCGGCTGCACCTTCAAGAACAACATTCTGTCCGACGCGGTCTTTGCGGTCTCGAGCAGCATGAACCAGGAGTTCGCCGACCTGACCCTGGAGAACTGCCTTGGTCAGGACAACAAGGCCTGGGCCTGGACCCGAACGGATGCGGGCTGTGCTGTTCTGGACGAAAATGGCAGCGCCCTGGATGACGAAGCCCTGGACAAGGTATTCGGCGCTGTTACCGAAATCATAGAGGAAGCCACTCAGCCCCAGCAGGCCGTGACTGTTACCAATGTGGACGAGTTTCTGGCAGCCATCGGCTCCAACAAAGAAATCATCATCGACTGTCCGGAGCTGGACCTAAGCCAGGCTGCGGACTATGGCAAAAACGGGGAGAGCAGCTTCTACAGCTGGGACGATCCCTTTGACGGCCCCCAGCTGACCATTCAGAATGTGGACAACCTGACCATCCGGGGCAAGGACGGCAAAGACGCGAATCTCATTTCCGCGGTCCCCCGGTATGCCCAGGTGCTGTCCTTCCGGAACTGCACCAACCTGACCGTAAAGGACCTGACCACGGGCCACACCAAGGAGCCGGGTCTCTGCATGGGCGGTGTTCTGGAATTCCAGAATTGCTCCAACGTAGCCGTTTCCGGTGCGGGCCTCTTCGGCTGCGGAACCATCGGCATTGACGCCATTATGAGCCGGAACCTGGATATCCGGGACAATGAGATTTACGAGTGCTCCTTCGGCGGCATACGGCTGACCTCCAGCCGGAACGTGACCATGGAGAATAACAGCTTCCGCGATCTGGGCGGCGAGTTTTTAGGCTTTGTCTACAATGTCTCCGCCGACTGTGAGACCGTCACCTTCGACGGCGCCGCGGTCGCCCCGGGAGATTCTCTGGAATATCACAAATAATCCAATACATACGCCCCGCTCCCTTGGCTCACCCCAAGGGGGCGGTTATTTTTTTCCGGCGGTTTCGCCAAAAATTACGGCTTCAAAAAGAATTCATATTGCAATTTGTCTTTTTGGATGTTACAATTACGGAAAGCGAGATTGCCGTTTCACCCGGGGACAGCGTTGCCCCGGTCTTTTCGGCTTTCTTTCGGAGAAAACGCAGGGAGGAGGGCAAGTAGATTATGGATTCGGAATACATAATTGAAATGCTCAATATCAGAAAAGAATTCCCCGGTATTGTGGCCAACGACGATATCACCTTGCAGCTGAAGCGCGGCGAGATCCACGCGTTGCTGGGCGAAAACGGCGCGGGAAAGTCCACGCTGATGAGCGTCCTGTTCGGCCTTTACCAGCCGGAAAAGGGCGTTATCAAGAAAAACGGCCAAGTGGTCCAGATCCGGGACCCCAACGACGCCACGGCGCTGCACATCGGCATGGTCCACCAGCATTTCAAGCTCGTGGACGTGTTCACCGTGCTGGACAACATCATTCTGGGTGCGGAGGACACCAAGTGCGGCTTTTTGCAGCGAAAAAACGCCCGGAAGAAGGTTCAGGAGCTGTCCGACAAGTACCATCTGGCAGTGGACCTGGACGCCAAGGTAGAGGACATTTCCGTAGGTATGCAGCAGCGTACCGAAATTCTGAAAATGCTCTACCGGGACAATGAGATCCTGATCTTTGACGAGCCCACCGCCGTGCTGACGCCCCAGGAGATCGACGAACTCATGGACATCATGCGTGGCTTCGCCAAAGAGGGCAAGTCCATCCTGTTCATCACCCACAAGCTTAACGAGATCATGGCCGTCTCCGACCGGGTCACCGTTCTGCGCAAGGGCAAACTGGTAGGCACCGTCAATACCAAGGACACCACCAAAGAAGCACTCTCCGCCATGATGGTAGGCCGCCCCGTACAGCTGGAGGTCCACAAGGGCCCCGCCCATCCGGGCAAGGTCATTCTGGACGTGGAGCACATGACCGTGCCCTCCAAGCTCCACAAGAACAATGCCGTAAAGGACGTATCCTTCCAGGTACGGGAGGGCGAGATCGTCTGCATCGCCGGTATTGACGGCAACGGCCAGACGGAGCTGATCTACGGCCTGTCCGGCCTTGAGAAGATGTCCTCCGGCTCTATCACCCTGGACGGCAAAGACCTGACCAAGATGAGCATCCACAAGCGGAACCTCAACGGCATCAGCCACATCCCCGAGGACCGCCACAAGCACGGCCTGGTGCTGGACGACACTCTGGAAAACAACCTGGTGCTCCAGTCCTATCAGGATCCCCGGTTCCAGCACATGGGCTTCATCCGCTCCTCCCAGGTCCGGGACTACGCTCTGAAGATCATCGACGAGTACGACGTCCGTTCCGGCCAGGGCCCCGTGACCGTCGCCCGGAGCATGTCCGGCGGCAACCAGCAGAAAGCCATCATCGGCCGGGAAATCGACCGTGGCACCCCCCTGCTGCTGGCGGTCCAGCCCACCCGCGGTCTGGACGTTGGCGCTATTGAGAATGTCCATGCCCAGCTGGTGGCCCAGCGGGACGCGGGCAAGGCGGTGCTGCTGGTATCCCTGGAGCTGGACGAGGTCATGAACCTGTCCGACCGCATTCTTGTCATGTATGAAGGCGAGATCGTGGGCGAGCTGGATCCCAAGAATACCACCGTCCAGGAGCTGGGCCTGTATATGTCCGGTGCGAAACGCAGCGGGAAAGGAGAGGCCTGAACATGAAAGAAAAATTGCAGGACCTTTACAATAAAAACGGCACCCGCAAGGTGCTTGCTTCCCTGATCTCCATTCTGATCGGTCTGGTGGTGGGCGCCATCGTCGTCATCGCCGTGGGTCTTTCCAAGGACACCATTACCAATCAGGGCATGTGGGACGGCGTGAAGCTGATTTTCGCCGGCATTCTGTCCACGGGCCGCAACGCCGCGGGCGCCCTTACCTGGGGCTACAATGCTCAGGCGCTGGGCAATATGCTCTTCCGGGCGACCCCCCTCATTATGACCGGCCTTTCCGTAGCCGTAGCCTACAAGACGGGCCTTTTCAACATCGGCGCGCCCGGGCAGTACCTGATGGGCACCATGGCCTCCCTGATGATCGCCCTGTCCATTCCCACTTCTTCCGTGCCCGCCTGGATCGTCTGGCTGCTGGCCTTTTTGGGCGGCTGCCTGGCCGGCGCGCTCTGGGGTGCCGTTCCCGGCGCGCTGAAAGCGCTGCTGGGAATCAATGAGGTTCTGGCCTGCATCATGACCAACTGGCTGGCTGCCAACATCGTCACCTGGGCCTTTGACGTATCCAACTTCAAAAACATGGTGGAGAACACCAAATCCGGCTATGTTTACAAGACCTCCTTCAACGGCGTACAGACCGCAAAGCTGGGCATGGACAAGCTGTTCCCCGGCTCCCAGGTCAACGGCGGCATCCTGATCGCCATCCTGATCGCCATTCTTGTTTACATTCTGATCAACAAGACCACACTGGGCTATGAGCTGAAGGCCTGCGGCGCCAACCGGCACGCGGCCCGGTACGCCGGCATCAACGACAGGCGGGACATCGTTCTGTCCATGGCCATCGCCGGTGCTCTGGCCGGCGGCGGCGCGGCGCTGTACTGGCTGGCAGGCAACACCGAGTTCTACTGGTCCACCTACCAGAGCCTGCCCAGCGCCGGCTTCAACGGTATTCCCGTGGCCCTGCTGGCGGTAAACAACCCCATCGGCGTGATCTTCACCGGCATCTTCATGGCCATGCTGGACATCGTGGGCGTGCAGCTCACCGGCTACACCGCCTATAACGAGTACATCACCGACGTCATTATTTCCGTCATCGTCTACCTGAGCGCTTTCTCCCTGGTGATCCAGATGATGCTTCCCAAGTGGAAAAAGCAGGGCGGCTCCAACGCCAACGCGGAACCCACGGCAAAAACGGCCCCCAAGACGGAAACTGAGAAAGGGGACAAGGAAGCATGACTTTTCTGATTCAGCAAACGCTGCTCTACGCGGTGCCCCTGATGATCGTGGCACTGGCCGGTGTCTTCGCCGAGCGCAGCGGTATCATCAACCTGGCCCTGGAAGGCATTATGATTTTCGGAGCCTTTATCGGCGTCCTGTTTGTGCGGAATATGCAGGGTATTCAGGCCATCGCCAATGCCTATGCCAATAAGCAGTGGCTGACTCTGCAGGGTCTGGAGCTGCTGGCCATGCTGGTGGCGGCGGCCATGGGCGCGCTGTTCTCCCTGCTGCTGAGCTTCGCCTCCATCAACCTGAAAGCGGACCAGACCATCGGCGGCACGGCCCTGAACCTGATGGCTCCTGCTCTGGTGCTGTTCCTGATCCGGATCCTGGCCAACCAGAACACGCTGCAGATGGCCTCCGGCGACGCCGCCTCCTGGTTCATGCTGAAAAAATCCACCTTCGGCATCCCCAAGAATCAGGACATCGGCTTCCTGGGCGAGACCTTTATCAACAAGGTATATCTGGCCACCTATGTCTGCATTATTCTCTTCATTGTCCTGGCCATCATCCTCTATAAGACCCGCTTTGGTCTGCGGCTGCGGGCCTGCGGCGAAAATCCCCAAGCGGCGGACAGCCTGGGCATCAACGTCTACAAAATGCGCTATGCCGGCACCACCATCTCCGGCGCTCTGGCCGGTATGGGCGGCTTTGTCTACGCCCTGACCACCACCAACTGCACCGCCAACGGCGATGTGGCAGGCTTCGGCTTCCTGGCCCTGGCCGTTATGATCTTCGGCAACTGGAATCCCCTGAACATTGCGGGGGCATCCCTGCTGTTTGGCCTCTTCAAGTGCATTGCGGCAGCCTACGCCAGCCTGGACTTGAATGGTGATGGGATTTATGCTCTAGCTCAGCCGATTCACATTTATCTTGGCATGAACAGTGCTAATCTTCCTCGGATAATCGAGTTCACTATTCCTTCCCATGTATACCGAATGCTTCCCTACCTTGTAACCCTGCTGGTCCTGGCCTTCACCTCCAAGAAGTCCCGTGCCCCCAAGGCCGAGGGCATCCCCTACGACAAGGGAACCCGTTAAACGCATTCACATAGAAGAATGTCATTGCGAACCAGCCCGCAGGCTGGTGTGGTACCCCAAGGGTATTTCCTTCGGGCACAATCCCCCCGATTTTCAAACATCTACGTCAGAAAATCTTGGATTTTACTCCTATCCGGGGGATTGCCACACCAGTGACTCGGTCACTGGTTCGCAATGACATTTTATATTAGGGCCATTTTGACC
Organism: bacterium; assembly: GCA_963661735.1. Classification (GTDB taxonomy): domain Bacteria; phylum Bacillota; class Clostridia; order Oscillospirales; family Oscillospiraceae; genus Faecousia. Next base: position 8,136 of record CAVLCF010000023.1, read on the forward strand.
CATAGGGGGCTCCCAGTGAGACAGCTCCATTCGTTTATTTCGGTATCGTGATCGTCACCACGATCTGGCTTTCGGTTTCCCTGCGTTCGGAAACCGCCTTGACCCCGGTGCTCTGGATCTTCGCCAGGGAATCGGTCAGATTGTTGAGGAAGGTGCTGACGGACGCCTGCCGGGGTCTCGCCTGGGCAGGCTTTAAAAGGCTTTCAATGTACTTTTCCGCCGCCGCCACGCTGAGGCCCTGTTTGCGGATGACCTCGATGGCCGCCAGCTTCTCCGGCTCCCCGGGCAGCTTCAGCAGTGCCCGGGCATGGCGCTCCGTCAGGCCCGCCTCCCGCAGGGCGGAGAGCACCGTCTCCCCGTGTCGCAGCAGCCGCAGCTTGTTGGCCACGGCGCTCTGGCTCTTTCCCAGGAGCCTGGCCGTCTGCTCCTGGCTCAGGTTCTGGGTGCGCATCAGGGTGGAAATGCCCATAGCCTCCTCCACAAAATCCAGGTCCTGCCGCTGCAGATTCTCGATCATGGCCGCCAGCCCCGACTCCCGGTCGTCCATCTGCATGACGAGACAGGGCACCTCGGAAAGCCCGGCCAGCTGCGCCGCCCGCAGCCGCCGCTCTCCGGCGATCAGCTCATAGCCGCCCTGGATCCGGCGCACGCTCAGCGGCTGCAACACCCCATGGAGCCGGATGGAGTCGGCCAGCTCCGTCAGGGCCTCCTGGGCGAACACCCTTCTGGGCTGGGCCGGATTGGGCTGGATAGCCTTGGTGCTTAAAAAGATCACCCGCCCCGTCTCCATATAGGTCTTCAGCTTCTGGCACTGCATTGCCCTTCCTCCCCGGTACAAGATAGGTCCATTCTACCCGCCCGGAAAGCGGAAAACTAGGGAAACCCAGTCCCCTTCCGGATTTTTCCAAAAACAGAAAATTTATCTTTACTTTTGTATCGATATGGTGTATAGTAGAACGCGAACAGAGTAGAAGATTCCGCGTGAAGTGCTGCCAAGATGGGGAGTTGTGTGGCAGACGAAGGGCACTCCGCCCGCGATGGGATTTTCGCACCCGCTGCGCCATAGAAGAGGATTTCCTCCTTTATGTAGCAACGATACTCGGTTGAGCGGCTTCGGGCTGTGGCCCGGCTTCCTCACGGGTAACTTGGCAAATAGAGTTTTACTCCCCCGGCGGCAGTGTGTCCGTTGGGGCTTTTTCTTTGCCGATCCGTTGGGCTCATTCCGGCCGCTCCTACAAAAAGGAGGCTATTTTTATGTCCAACAAACAAAAATCCACAACCTTGTATCCCCACCCCTTCTCCAGAGCCTATTGGCGCGACGCCGCCGCCGAGCTGAAGGACACCCATATGCTGGTGTTCGCGGCCCTGATGATCGCCCTGCGGCTGGTCATGAAGCAGATCTCCATTCCCATCACCCCATTTCTGCGCATCAACACGGCCTACTTCGTCAACGCCCTGGGTGCTATGGTTTTCGGCCCCGTGTTCGCCGCTCTGTGCGCCGCTGTTACGGACGTGCTGGGCTACCTGATCCGGCCGGACGGCGTGTACTTCCTGCCCTTTATCCTGACGGAGATCGGCGGCTCCGTGGTCTTTGCCCTGTTCCTGTACCGGGCCAAAGTCACCACCACCCGGGTCATGCTCAGCCGCTTCACCATCAGTCTGGTTATCAACGTGCTTTTGCAGACCCCCATTATGATGTGGTATTACGCTCTGTATATGGCCGGAAAACAGTACACCTTTGCCATGGCCGTTCCCGGCATGATCAAGAACATCCTGATGTTCCCCATTGAGTCCGTACTGCTGACCCTGTTTCTGGGTGTCATGCTGCCCATCACCAACCGCCTGGGGCTGACCTACAGTGTGGGCCATGCCAAAGATGCTCTGAAATTCAGCAAAAAGCAGATCGTTACGCTGGTCATGCTGTTCGTTGTAGGCGTGGGCTGCGTCTTTGGCTACCTGAAATACTACTATACCAATACCTCTCTCTCCGCCAGCTATACCGCTGAGGAGCGCTACGAAGAGAACACCCACATGACGGAGGTCCTGTCCCAGAAGAACGCCGATATTGACCCGGACACCACCGTCACCACCATCGAGAGCGCCTATAAGAAGTTCCTGACCAACGAAGTCACCTACACCGTTGCAGTCTATCAGGTCAATCAGGACGCCCTCTCCGGCTACGACAAGGACCTGGAAACCATCCGGGGACTGTCCAAATCCAAGGCCAAGGCCGTGGCTGAGGATGGCGTTATGGAAAAGATCGGCACAGCGACCATCACCCTGGACACCAAAACCGGCGAGGTTTTGAGCTATTCCATGAAGTAGTATAAGTAGTATAAATTGAGGCTGTTGCAAGGGTGCAACAGCCTCAATTTATACCTCTTTATACATGGCGTAGGCGTCGTCCTTTTTGACGGTTTCGGCGACCTGTAAAACCTCTACCGCCAGGGTACGGCTGCCCAGGGCGATCTCCAGCCGGTCCCCCACCTTCACGTCGTAGCTGGCCTTGACCACCCGGCCGTTGACGCTGATGCGGCCGTTGTCGCAGGCTTCGTTGGCCACGGTCCGGCGCTTGATGAGCCGGGATACCTTCAGATACTTGTCCAGTCTCATAGGCTTACTTTGCCACAGTGTCCTTCAGCACCTTGCTGGGTTTGAAGGAGGGCACATGGGTCTCTGGGATCTGCATGGGCTCTTTGGTGTGGGGGTCCCGGCCCATGCGGGCCTTGCGGAGCTTGGATTCAAAAATGCCGAAGCCGCTGAAAGCCACCTTATCCCCCTTCACCAGGGCTGCGGTGATGGTATCCAGGGCGGCGTTGATGACCCGTTCCGTATCCTTCCGGGAAAGCCCCGCCTTGTCGGAGACGGCGGCGATAAATTCTGGTTTATTCATAAAAAGCGAGTCCTCTCTTTGTGTTGGTGTCGCTTAATAGATTAACATAATACATAAGAAAATGCAAGTGGAAGAACGCATTTTTCAAAAAATTTCGGAGCCATTTTTTGCCCCAACAGTTTTATTATATCCCATTGCCGTCCGAAAATCCATGGGCAAAAGCCTACGAATTTTCTCCTCGTTTCTTGGCGCTTTTGCGGTCTTGCAAAATGGGCCCCCGTCTGCTACTATATAGGCACAAGGAGTGATTCCAATGAAGTAAGAAGAACCACTCAACAGAAAGGGAGGTTACAAGTGAAACTGCAGATTGACAGCGAACAGATTTGACCCCCAGCCGGGAAGAAAAGGCTGGGGGTCAAATCTTTTTAGGGAACCTCTGATTAAATCGACAAGAGCTGAGAGCGAGAGATTTTTTGACCGGTCGAAGCATCAAAAGCAGAGGAATACT
>CAVLCF010000024.1:0-9042 GCA_963661735.1 bacterium
GGCTCCGCTTGCCGAAATTTTTAATTTTGTCAAGTGTTTTTTCGACTTTTTTGAAAAAAATAACCGGTACTGGGAACTTCCTAGTACCGGTTTTGAAATTCTTAACTAAATGGCATTGGTGCGCACACTGCTGTGGCAATCCCCCAGATTTTCAAACATCTCGGATCCTAAGCCGGTAGTCCCTGCGTCTATCCGGGGGATTCCCACACCAGTCTGAGGACTGGTTCGGAATGACACCCATTCCTTTGTGCTTTTGAAAATCCAATTTCACCCAAGATGCAGCTTTTTTCGGATTTTCGCAATGGTTTCCTGTACGAATATGGCAAAAATCGTCTTCTTATAGGGGTAGCTGATACCCCGGATAAAGTATTCCGCGTCCTCCCTCCGGGCGTACCCGGGCAGGGGCTTCTTTTGGGAAGCGTCCGTCAGCTCGTAGAGCCAGATTCGGTCCCCGGGGATCTTTTCCAGGACGTTCCATTCCTGGGGCCGCATCTCCCGGCCAAAGCGCTCCAGCACCCGGGCGTTTTCCACCTGGGCGGAGGACAGGAGATACTTCTTTCCTTCAAAGCTTTCTTTGGAGCCGTACAGGTCCACGCACAGGTTTTCTTCCTTCAGCGCCTTGCGCAGCCACATATTTTCCATCCAGGCATCGTACACAGCCCTGGACTGCTCCGGCTCAGACAGCCGCAGCCGCCCCTGCCGTCCGCCCAATGCCAGCGGCACCTGGAAGGTGTTCTCTTTATGGCTGAAATTGACCCCGGCATCGGAAAAGCAGGTGCAGCGGGCCGCCCGGGGATAGAGAAACAGCCGATCCGTCTCGATGGTAAAGGCAATGTGGTACTTGAGCCAAGAGTGCTTTCCCCAGTCCCGGATATGGGCGGGGATCTTGGGAGAGGCTTCAAAGTTATAGTCCCCGTTTTCCGCCAGCCAGTCCTGGAACAGCGCCCACTGTTCCCTGGTCCACAGCTGGCCCCAGGAGCAGGCGTACTGGAAATACCAGTTGTCAAAGCCGTCGTCCAGCGGCTCGAAGACCTTCTCCGTCAGCTGGCTCAGGCGGTGGTTGTAAAGGGCCACCCCGGCGATCCTGTCCTTGCCCAGGACGAACGCGTAGCACTCCTGGGCATAGCGATAGAAGTCCGGGGAAACATAGAGATCGTCCTCCAGAAGAATAACGCCGTCATGCTGTTGGGTCAAATTTCCGCATTTCAGGATATGGGCCTTGAGTCCAAGATTTTTCTCCTGATAAATGACCTGCTTTTCCCCGAAGGGCCAGGAAAATTTCTCCGCATAGGACAGCACATCGGCGTTGTCCCCCCGGTCGATGCTGATGATGAGCTTTGCCGCCGCAGGGTACTCCGCATTCAGCAGGGACCCCAGGATCCGTTTCAGGGAATCCATGCGGTTGTAGGCAACCACAACAATGGGAATATCAGCCATGCTTTACCTCCCTTTCCGCCAACGCTACCGCCCGGGCGTACCCTGCCGCCCCGGCCCGGAAGCTGAATTTTTCTGCTGTGGCAATGCGCGATTTTTCGGCATCCATAGGCTTTGTCAGCATACCGTCCAGGCAGGCGGCAAAGGCCGCCGGGTCCTCCGGGTCCGCAATGCGGCCGTTGACGCCGGAGGTAAGCACATCATAGGCCCCGTCCGCATAGCAGGACGCCGCCACGGGCAGTCCCGCGCAGGCGGCCTCCACCAGGATCAGGCCGAAGCAGTCCGACCGGGAGGGCACCGCCAGCACGGCGGCTCTCCGGTATTCCTCCCAAAGGGCCTCCCCTTCCCGGTAGCCCAGCCACGCGATGCGGTCCGCCACGCCAAGGCTTTCCGCCAGGGCTTCCACATTCGCCTGCTCGCCCCCTACGTCATTTCCGGCGACGCGCAGGACGCACTTCTGTTTCATCCGCGCCAGGGCCTGTACCAGCAGGTCCAGCCCCTTTTCCCGGGAAATGCGGCCCACATACAGCAGCCGTCCGGCCTCCGGCTGCCTTTGGAGCTTCAAAAAGGGAGTCGCATCCACCGTCAGATAAGCGATGGCAATGCGGTCCTCCTCCGCGCCCCAGTGCAGCAGCTTGTCCGCCGCCCGACTGCCGCTGGCAAGATAGCTGTCCGCCCCGCTGATGACGATCCGCCTGGTCAGCTTCTGGCCAAAGCCAATATAGCTTTCCGAATGGAGCGTGCCGTCCGTCATGTTCACATAGGGTACCCTATGGGCCTTGGCCCAGAACAGGGCCTGAACTGCCGATAGATTGTATTCGGAAGCGATCACCACGTCGGGATTCAATTCGTCCAGCTTCTTTGTAAGCCCTTTGGGCAGATGGACAAAGCGGGTGGCCGTACCGCCTACTTCGCCGCCCTTGACGCTGAGGACCGAGGAATTCAGGAAATAGTTGTCCGCTTCCTCCATCTCCGTTTTCCAGGCTCGGTCCGCCTCGGTTTTCCCGGTGTAGAGCACGGAAACCCTCCAATCCGGAAAGGTCTCCCGCAGGCAGCGGAACTGGGCAGTCCGGTAGGGCGCGGGGATATTGCTGATGATCAGAACATGCTTCATTTCCGGCTCCACTCCCTTGCCGCCGCGTAAACTTCCATCAGCGCGGCATAGTTTTTCTCCGGCGTCAGCGCCTGGTCATACACCCGGCGGGTGTTTTCCTCCCAGTTGACAGCTTCCATGGTTTCCAGTTTTTCCACAGCCTTGGCGATGCTCTGGGGGGATTTGGGGTCGAATTTCAGACCCGTACCCCCCTGCTTCACCAGACTGCCCCCATTGCCCAGATTGGAGACCAGCACCGGCGTTCCCACGGAGTAGCTCTCCGCGATGGACAAGGGGAAGCCCTCATAGCACTGGGTTGGCAGGATCAGCGCCCGGCTGGTGGCCATGAGCCGGCGCACCTGGTCGTTGGGGAGCCGCCCCAGAAAGCGGACATTGGTCATTTTATTATCTGAGACAAACCGGCGGCTCCAGTCGTCCAAAGGGCCGTCTCCGCAGATCAGCAGCTCCGGGCCGTTGGCCCCCAGCAGCCGCCAGGCCTCCAGCAGCACCCGGATTCCCTTCATATCCTCCAGGCGGGCGGCGAACAGGAACCGGTCCCGCCGCTCCAGCTCCGGCATCAGCGCCTCCGGGGCAGAGACGGCATTGGGCTTCACAAAGATCTGCTCCGGCCTCAGGCCCTTCAGATGCAGCAGTTTTTTCTTGTTGAATTCCGTCAGGCAGATGTAGGTCAGCCTTTTGTAAATGCCTGTAGCCCTGTGGACCTTCATGGACAGCACACAGCAAAGGGTCTGGGAGAAGCTCCCCCGGTAGCACTTATGCTTCAGGGCGCAGCCCAGCCCCTTTTTCAGGCAGTCTTCACAGATCTGATTGTCCCGGTAGAAGGTTGCCCCCGGGCAGAGCAGGCGGAAATTGTGGATGGTCTGCACCACCGGCACCTTTTCCTTCTTCGCCGCGTAATACACAGCCGGGGATACCAGCATCAGCGTATTGTGAACATGCACCACATCGATTTTGTTCTCCCGGATGCATTTCCGGATTTCCCGACAGGTGCGGGGATTGTAGACGGTCTGAAAGGGCAGCAGAAGCTTCTGTCCAAAGGAAAAAGCCTTCAGCTCGCTGTTATCCCGGTAATAAGTGACCACATTGTGGCCGTGGGCTCGCAGCAGCTCCGCCTCCTGGGCAGCTACCTGATCCTCGCCCCCGGGGATCTGATAATGGTTGTGGACAATGAGAATATTCATGGGTCACTTCCCTCGCAGGTTGGCCTGGATGATATAGGTGGTATTCGTCACAAAGTAGCGCTTGAACAGCCGCTTGGGATCCTGCATCAGGCGGTACAGCCATTCCAGATTGTGCCTCTGCATCCACTTTGGGGCACGGCTGATATTCCCCGCGGTATAGTCAAAGGCCGCGCCCACGCCTACCATCAGGCCGTGAATCTTCCCCTGATGCGCCCGCATCCAGAGCTCCTGCTTGGGGGCGCCCAGACCGACCCAGACAAAATCCGGGGCAGTCTCATTGATTTTCTCCACAATTTCCCCGTCCTCTTCCGCACTTAAGGTGCGGAAGGGCGGCGAATAGGTCCCGGCGATCTGAATATCGGGGTATCTCTCCCGCAATTTTTCTTCCATTTTCTCCAGAGTCTCCGGAGTGCTGCCGTAGAAATAGTGCCGCCAGCCTTTGGAAAGGCCCAGCTCAATGGCTTTCAGCATATAGTCCGGCCCTGTGACCCGGCGCATACCTTCATAGCCCCGCTTTCTGCCGGTGCTGGACAGGGGGCCGCCATCCGGAATGGCCAGAATGCCGCCGTTCTGGACGGCCCGGTAAGTCTCATCCTTCCAGGCGGTGACGGTGGTATGGACATTGGACACACAGATATAGTCCCCGGACAGCGCCCCCAGGTGCTTCTCTGTAAAGGCCAGCAGCCAGGGCATATCGATGGCCGCAATGTCCACGCCCAGAATGGGGCAGGTGGGAATGGTCTTCTTGTCCACCTGATGGGTAAAGCTCTGTTCCACGGGGTATCCCTCCAAATTTTTCTTCAAATCCAAGGAACCTCTGATTAAATCGGCAAGAGCTGAGGGCGAGAGATTTTTTGGCCGGTCAAAGCATCAAAAGCAGAGGAATACTTTGTGTATTTCCTGCTTTTGGTGCTGAAGAGCGGGCGAAAAAGATCCGCTCCTCAGCCGCAGACGATTTATTCAGAGGTTCCTTAACATTCCGGCGTCAGCCGGCCCAGGGTGACTACTTTCCCGGCGTCATAGTCCAGCATGATCTCTGTATTCCGGTAATCGTCCGGCATGCGTTAGTATACCATGTTCAAATTCAAAAAGCTACTGCCGGTTTTGTGCCTGACGGCACAGTTCCCGCAGGGCTTCTTCGTTTTTCTGGCATTGGAGCCGTCCGCTCAATTGCAGATAGCTGTCGCTGCCATGGCGGGCGATGAAGGCCATGAGCTCCTTGCAGCCCGTCATGCCCGTGATCAGCAGGGTCAGCTCCTGACCGTCGCCGAAGCAGGCGGTCAGGAAAGAGACAGCCCGATCAATGGCCCCGGAAGTGCGGGCGATTTCCGCGCTTCTGCCCTCCAGCTGCTTTTCAAAGCGTTCCTTCAGGAACGCCTCCAGCGCGGCCCCTTCTCCCCGGTGGGCCTCCGTTGCCTCCAGGCACCAGCGTTCCAGTGTCCGCAGCACCTGCTCCTGCCCGGAAAGAGCGTCCGCGTCCTCCAGCCGGAACTGCTGCTTGGTCTCCAGGGCCGCCCGGCGGGCTTTCAGGAAGTCCCCCGCGCCGGCGGTCTGCCGGAAAAGGGCCTGCAGCGTCTCATGCAGGGCCACCGCCCGGGCGTCCGCTCTGGTATAGGCGGCGGCGTATCTGCGCAGCTGCTCCAGAACCAGATTCACCAGGGCAAACCGCTCCGTAAAGTCCCCGGCCCGGGCCATGGCTTCCCGGTCGGCAAGCAGCGCTTCATCCGCCTCCCCGGCGAGAATTTCCCGGACACCGTAATCCCGGCCATACTTGGCATAGAGCCGGTAATAGTCCCCGAAGTCCCGGCTGGTCTTTTCCAGATTCAGGAATTCCCCCATGAGATCTTCGTCCACCGGGATGTCCAGGCTTTCATAGCTCTGCAGCAGCCTGGACAGGTCCTCCCAGCCCCGGGCGGTGACATAATGGAGACTGTTTTCATCCCGGCTCACATGGTAGAATTTTTCCGGCTTCAAAGCCAGATAGGAGAGCACCGCCCCGTGAAGCTTCCGCTCTGCGCCGTAGGTCAGAAATGCCTCCACAGAGGCCTCCACCGGGATATTGCGGATACGGTCCAGGGTAACAATGTCGAAATCCCGGACGGATTTGTTGTATTCCGGCGGGTTGCCCGCCGCGATAATGACCCACCCCTCCGGCAGGCGGTGGTTGCCGAAGGTCTTGTTCTGCAAAAATTGCAGCATGGTTGGGGCCAGGGTCTCGGAGACACAGTTGATCTCGTCCAGGAACAGGATGCCCTCCCGCTTTCCCGTCCGGTCCATGGCCTCGTACACCGCGCCGATGATCTCGCTCATGGTGTACTCCGTCACGGAAAAGTGCATGCCGCAGTAGTCCCGCTCGGCGATTTTGGGCAGGCCCACGGCGCTCTGGCGGGTATGGTGGGTCATGGTATAGGCCACCAGCGGGATGCCTGTCTCCCGGGCCGCCTGCTCCACAATGGCGGTTTTCCCGACGCCGGGAGGCCCCATAAGCAGCAGCGGCCGCTGCCGCACCGCGGGGAAGCAGTATTCCCCCTGGTCGTCCCTTTGCAGGTACGCCCGGAGGGTATTCAGGATTTCTTCCTTCGCCTGTTGAATATTCATGGCGTTTCCTCATTTTCTTCTATTAATAATGCGAATCAAGAGTTGAAAGCTCCCCTTGTATGTAAAATCGAAAACCTTATGGATCTTGAAGAAACAGGAAATCTGATGGGCGAGAGTCAAGCCTTCCCCTGGGAGGGCGGTGCGTCGCGCAGCGAATTGAATGAAATGATTGCCTGTGGCAATCACACATTAAAACGCGAAGGTGCCGAGCGAAGCGAGGCGGATGAAGTCGAGACTTCGAGTTATATACCGCCTCCGTTTTATTCCTCCAGCCTCAACCTCATCCGGCCTGCGGGCCACCTTCCCCTCCCAGGGGAAGGCTTGGGGTTTCCGCTTTCAGGGTATACGTTCAACTCTTGATTCGCATTAATAAAGGCAGTCTCATCAGTTCGTTGTTCTACACAGCCCTGTCATCCCATAAGCTGGGTGCCACTTTCTCCCACCAGTGATATTGCTTTCTTCAGTATACCACACCGCCCCCGAAACGGCAACAGGAAACCCCCTCCGGATTTTCCGGAGGGGGCGGGTTTTCAATTCAGGGAACCGGAATTACCGGATGCCCTTCTTCTTGTTGACCACGATCACTGCACCGAAGCCAACCACTGCAACGGCCAGGACTGCGGCAGCAACGCCCAGCTTGGCGGTATCGCCGGTCTTGGGGTTGGTGGAGTCGGCGGTCTTTGTGGTGACGCCGTTGACCATCACGTAGATGTAACGGGCATCATTCAGGTTCTCACCGATCTGGATCTTGGTGTTGGTGGTGGTGTTGTTCACATTGCGGACGTAAGCGCTCCACTCGGACTCATCGAACAGGTAGCTTACGGAGGACAGCTTCAGGGAGTTGTTCTTCACAGCATTGCGGATGGTGTCCAGCAGGGTGTCGCGGTAGATAACGCCGTCCTGCAGCTTGTGGGTGATGTCCACCTGGGTGTACTTGGAGGTACGGTTGCCGTTGACATAGATCTCCAGGTAAACCTTGCCGCTCTCGCCGACGAAGTGAGGCACAGCGTTCACGTAGTCAGCGGTCCAGGAGTAAGTGGTGGTGGAGTAAATCCGGGTGCCCCAGACGGTCCAGTACTCAACAGCCTTGCCGTTGACCTCAGTGGGCAGCTCACCGATGGCCTTGCCGGAGTAAACGGTCAGGGTCTTGAAGATCTTGCCCAGGGTGGAGTCGGTGTAGAAGCGGATCTGACGGTCAGCGGCCTTCCACTGAATGGTGACCTTCACGTCGGTAGCGCGGACCTTGCCGTTCTCGGTCTTGGTGCCCACATCGACCACACGGACGGAACCGTTGTTCTCTTCGATCTTCAGGCTCTCAGGGCTGCGGCCATCCTGCGCGGAGGGATAGAACACGGCGTAGTCGGAGTAGTACTTGCCGACCTCGGGGTACTGGATGGTCTCCTTGGTGCCGTCGTTCAGAGTGATCTTGACGGTGGTGGCGGAGGCGCCCTTGGTGGTCACGGAGAACTCAATGACGTAATCGTTGTTCACGAAAGTACCGCCAACATTATAGTTGTCAGCATTCATGCCCAGAGCTGCCAGAACATTGGAGGCAGTGCTCAGGTTGGTGGAAGAACCCTCTTCCAGCACCAGGGACTTCTGCTGCAGGGAGCCGTCAACAGTCAGCTTCACAATGTACTTGGTAGCGCCGCAGTTCGCACACTTGCCCTTGTCTGCAGAGCCAAAGTCATGGGCCAGCTTGGGAACGGAAGTACCGACTTCGGTGTAGCCGCAGGCATAGGTGGTGTCGCCGGTGTAGCCCTCAGCGGTGCAGGTAGCGGCCTTGGCGTTGGCAACGGTCTTTGCTTCATCGCCGTGGGCAACTCTCTTGGTGTCGCCGCACGCGCACTGCATCAGGTGACCCTCAGCGGTGCCGCTGTTGGGAACCAGAGTGTTGTATTCATGCACATGCTCCACCTTGGAGTAGCGGATGTGAATAGTGCCGTCCTTGACAGTCGCCTTTTCAAACTTGTATGCGGCAATATCGGTGTACTGCTCACTCTTAGTCCCCTTCAGGATATCGGCTGCCTCAGTCTCAGTAACACCGTCATTGACAATTGTCTCATCCAACTTGACGGTCTCCTGGCTAACAAGATTGCCATCGCCGACATAAACCCTGACCGGGAATGTCTTTGTCTCAGCCTGGGGCTCAGCATCATCAGCAAACGCCGCGAAGGGCATCGCCGCGACCAGCATGACTGCTACCAGCAGCAAGCTGAGAAGCTTTTTGCTCAGTGTCTTCATTTTGTTTTCCTCCTAAAAGAAATTATGGATTGGATTGCCGGTACGCACCAGCGGTTGGTGAAAGTCCCCAGCCGTATGGTGGTTGGCTCCGGGTGCTTTCGTTTGTAGCTGTATTATATACCAGGAATTCCAATTCGTCAAGAGGAAAATTACAAAAAATTACAAAAATAATTACAGGCAGGTTACGGCAGCCGAAATTTCCTGTTTCCTTTGCCATTTTCCCTTGGGATTACCCGGAGAAGTCCGTCACTATCTTGATTTTTCACGCATTGCTTTGTCATTTTGGTTACAAATTGGTTGTAACTATTTTGTTTTCGGAAATGCCCCGCCGTCCTCTCCGTAACTCCATAAACGCGAATCAAGAGTTGAAATACAAGTATTTCAATAGAAATGACCGAAGAGCACACCAAAGGCTCTCCGGAAAGGCAATGTCGTCAACTTAAGCACAGGGTGCAGACAAACGTATACCCT
>CAVLCF010000025.1:0-3069 GCA_963661735.1 bacterium
CTAAATTCATGGGCAAGCAGACTTGATATTCAGTCCCGTATGCTGTATACTCTACTTGCGTTTTGTTTTGTTTCACACCTAAATAATACGCCAAAGCCCGGCTCTCCGCAAGAGCCGGGCCTTTGTATTTTTTGGGGGGAGCTGTCTCTTAGTGAGACAGCCCCTTTTATATAATAATGTGAATATTATACTGTAAGATCATAATAATTTTGTGAATGGGGGTTGTATTTTGATGGGAGATTACGTATAATAAAAATGTGATTACAGCCACGAATATTCCAATAAAAATGTGAGGAGAACGCTAGTGGAAAGAGTCATCCTAAAAAAGTTGCTGGACTGGAAGAATTCTCCATACCGCAAGCCCCTGATATTGAAGGGGGTGCGCCAGGTGGGGAAAACCTGGATATTGAAAGAGTTTGGTAGGCGCTACTATGAGAATACCGCCTATTTTAACTTCGACGAAAACGAGGAATACAAGCAGTTCTTCGAAACCACCAAGGACGTTGACCGTATCCTGCAAAATCTGATGCTGGCCAGCGGGCAGAAAATTGTGCCTGAAAAGACCCTGATCATTTTTGACGAGGTGCAGGATTGCCCCAAGGTCATCAATTCCATGAAGTATTTCTGCGAAAACGCCCCCCAGTATCATATCGCCTGTGCCGGTTCTCTGCTGGGCATTGCGCTGGCAAAGCCTTCCTCTTTCCCGGTGGGGAAAGTGAACTTCATGCAGATCGACCCCATGACTTTTTCGGAATTTCTGGTTGCCAATGGGGACGAAAACCTGGCAAAGTATCTGGAGACTGTGGACGAGCTGGAGCCAATCCCCGATGCCTTTTTTAATCCACTTTATGAAAAGCTAAAGATGTACTATGTCACAGGCGGAATGCCGGAACCGGTTCTGATGTGGACCCAGGCACGAGATGTGGCGGCCATGCAGGAAGCTCTGGGCAATATCATCGGGGCCTATGAGCGGGACTTCGCAAAGCACCCAAACGTAAGTGAGTTCCCGAAAATATCCATGATCTGGAAGTCCATTCCCTCACAATTGGCCCGAGAGAATAAGAAGTTCCTCTACAAAGTAGTGAAAGAGGGAGCCCGGGCCCGGGAGTATGAGGACGCGCTGCAATGGCTGGTGGATGCGCGGCTTGTCCATAAAGTCTACCGCAGCACCGCACCGGGACTGCCCATTGCGGCCTATGATGATTTGTCCGCGTTCAAGATTTACCTTGTAGACGTGGGCCTCCTCCGCCGCCTTGCCCAGCTGGCTCCCACAGCCTTTGGCGAGGGAAACCGCCTGTTTACGGAGTTCAAGGGTGCGCTGACGGAAAACTATGTGCTGCAATCCCTGATTCCACAGTTTGAAGTCATGCCCCGCTACTGGACCCAAACCAACCCGCCCTATGAGGTGGACTTCCTGATTCAGAGAGAGAATGACATTTTCCCGGTAGAAGTGAAATCGGAAGCCAACACATCCAGCAAGAGCCTGAAGAAATTCAAAGAGCTGTTCCCGGACCAAGTGAAGCTCCGCGTGCGGTTTTCCCTGGATAATCTGAAGCTGGATGGGGATGTGCTGAATATCCCACTGTTTATGGCCGACCAGGCGGACCGGCTGATTGGGGTGGCGTTGAAACAGTTAAATAGAACCAACTAAGGCGACAGGGGAGAGTTTGGTAACAGGGGGGAAACGACTTCCTCCTGTTGCTTTTATATTGTTCCGATAAGCAAGAATATATCATTCCGAACAGTTGCTATTGTTCCGTAAAAATGCTATACTGAATCAAGAATGGGGTAAGCGCAAAATGTTTATGACAGTCAAACAGCGGCGGGGAAATGCATCTTGCATATGTGCCGCGGATGCCCCAAAAGCTCAAGTGAGGCGTTACCGGTTGACTAAAGGACGGCCGAAAAATGTAACGGTGTATCCTTTGACAGGACTATTGAAATCTGAGCTCTTGAACTTATAAAGTGATAAAAAGGGAATAAACAATGGTAAAAATCTTATTTCTATGCCATGGGAATATCTGCCGCAGCGTGATGGGGCAGTATATTTTGCGGGATATGGTCAACAAGGCGGGGCTTTCTGAGCGCTTTGAGATCGACTCGGCAGCGGTGAGCCGGGAGGAGATCGGTAATCCGATTTATCCGCCTGCCCGGCGGGAGCTGGAGCGCCGGGGCGTTCCGGTGGGAGACCACCGGGCGCGGCAGGTGACAATGGAGGACTACCGGCACTTTGACCGCGTGTATTACATGGACCGCAGCAACCGGAATTACCTGGCAAGGCTTCTGCCATCGGACCCGGAGAAGATCCGGCCGCTGCTTTCCCACGATGTGGCGGACCCCTGGTACACCGGGGATTTTGAAAAGACCTATACGGATCTCCTGGAGAGCTGCCGGGCGATTATGGAGGAGTTTACATGAACTACGAGACGATAGAGCAGGAGCTGGCGGAGCTGCCGCTGTACATCTATGCCTGGGTGGACCCGAAAAAGCTGGAATTTTCGGACCGGGTGCGGCATATCTGCCAGACGGAATGCACCATGTACGGCAAAAGCTGGGCCTGCCCGCCGGGGGTGGGGACGGTAGCGCAGTGCAGGGAAAGGTGCCTGAGCTACAATAAGGCGCTGCTGATCTCCAGCCTGACGGAGGTGGCGGATATTGCGGATCTGCAGGCCACCCTGGATACCCGGTGGGACCATGAGGAACTGACGGACCGGGTGGGGGAGATACTCCGCGGCCATGGCCTGGAGCCTTACATTCTCTCCACGGAAGCCTGTGCCATCTGCGGCCGCTGCGCCATATTGGACGGCCGGCCCTGCCGCCATCCTGAGAAAATGCACCCCTGCGTGGAGAGCCAGGGCATCAATATCATCCCCACGCTGGAGGAAAACGGCTTGGAATTCCAGTACGGCTCCAATGTGGTCACCTGGGTGTCGCTGCTGCTGTTCCGGGAAGCGGAGAGAGACAAAATATAATATTTGCCGCGCAAGCTCCTTCTATGACCGGAAGGAGCTTTCTTCCTGTTACAATATATTTGCCTCGGAAAAGTGGCAGCCAGCTACGAGCCGAGAC
>CAVLCF010000026.1:0-9448 GCA_963661735.1 bacterium
GCTTTTTTGCAACTATTGGCTGGTTTGATCCCCCAAATAATACAATTTATTCTTCATTTCTCTATTGACATCACACCATTAGACTTTATTCTCAAATCCACCATTCGGGCGTAAGCTCGCCCAGGGTGATAATTTTCTCGTGTTCATAATCCAGCATGATCTGGATATCCCGATACGCCTCCGGCATCAGCTGGGTCATCAGCTCCCGGCAGGCCCCGCAGGGCGCGCCGGTTTTGCCATCGGGCATCACGGCCAGAACCTTGGATATCCGATGCTCTCCGCAGGTGAGCATATGAAAAATGGCATTGCGCTCCGCGCAGATACCCAGGGTACAGGCGGTATCCACACAGACTCCGGTGTAGATTTTCCCGTTTTCTGACAGAATCGCCGCGGCAACGCCGCCAGCCTCCACAAAATCCGAAACCGCCCGCCCATTCTGAACGGCCCTGGCAGCCTCATACATTGTCTTCCAAACTGCGTCCATAGGATCTCCTTTTCCATCCATATAAACGAAAATGCGTGACGAAATCGCCACGCATAGCCGTTTAGTCCACAATTTCGACAGTAACCTTTTCGCCAGTGCGCTGGGCTACGGTCTTAATAATGGTACGGATCTCCTTGGCGATCCGTCCCTGGCGTCCGATCACCTTGCCCATGTCGCCTTCGGCCACATGGAGCTCCAGCACCTTGCCTTCCTCGTCAGAGGTTTCCACAACGGTGACAGCATCGGGATCGTCTACCAGGCTCTTTGCCATATACAGCAAAAGTTCCTTCATTGTGCCACTCCTTCAGAAAGGGCTTACAGAACGCCGGCGTTCTTCAGCAGGCCCCGAACGGTATCGGTGGGCTGGGCACCGTTCTTGATCCAGTTCTGCGCCTTCTCGACGTCAACGGTAACGGTGGCGGGAGCGGTCAGGGGGTTGTAGGTGCCGATCTCTTCGATGCAGCGGCCATCACGGGGAGAACGGGAGTCGGCAACAACGATACGGTAGTAAGGAGCCTTCTTGGCGCCCATTCTTCTCAGTCTGATCTTAACCATGAAAGTTTCACCTCCATAAAATACTAAAAAATATCTATCGCAAAGCAATCTGCTTTCAGCGAACCAAAGAATTCAGGAAGCCCTGATGAAACGCGCTTCCTCAGAATCCCGGAAAACGCATGCCGCCGAAGCCGCCCATTCGCTTGAGCTTCTTGGCCGCGCCGGGAGAGGAGAACTGCTTCATGAGCTTCTTCATCTGCTCGAAGGATTTGAGGAGCTTGTTCACGTCCTCCACCCGCAGGCCGCAGCCCGCGGCAATTCTCTTCTTTCTGCTGGCCCCGATGATGGCGGGATTCTCCCGCTCCTTGGGGGTCATGGACAGGATAATGGCCTCGGTATGGGCCATGGCCTTGGGATCCAGCTTTACGTCCTTCAATCCGGCGCCCCCGGGCATCTGGGCCAGGATATCCTCCATGGAACCCATGCGCTTCAGCTGCACCATCTGGTCGTAGAAGTCCTGGAGGGTGAAGCGGTTGGTCCGCATCTTCTCCTCCATCTTGGCGGCCTGCTTGGCGTCATAGGCCTTCTCAGCTTTTTCGATCAGGCTCAGCACATCGCCCATGCCCAGGATCCGGCTTGCCATCCGGTCCGGATGGAAGACCTCAATGTCCTCCAGTTTTTCGCCCATACCGGCGAACTTGATGGGCTTGCCGGTCACAGCCTTGACGGACAGGGCAGCGCCGCCTCTGGCGTCGCCGTCCAGCTTGGAGAGCATCACGGAATCGATATCCAGCCACTCATTAAAGGTCTGGGCCGCGTTCACCGCGTCCTGACCGGTCATGGCGTCCACCACCAGCATGATCTCGTTGGGCTTGACGGCGGCTTTGATATTCTTCAGCTCTTCCATCAGCGCCTCGTCCACATGCAGCCGTCCGGCAGTATCCAGAAATACCATATCGTAGCCCCGCTGGCGGGCGTAGAGCACGGCCTCCTTGGCCGTCACCACCGGGTCCTGGGTGCCCTTTTCAAACACCGGAATGCCCAGCTTTTCGCCGCAGACCTTCAGCTGCTGGATGGCCGCGGGACGATAGACGTCACAGGCCACCAGCAAGGGATTTCTCCCCTGGCGCTTCATAAGCCCGGCCAACTTGGAGCCGTTGGTCGTTTTACCGGCGCCCTGCAAACCAACCAGCATAACCACCGTAGGCCCGTTGGGATTGATATTCAGGTGCTTGGTCTCATTGCCCATGAGCTTGCACAGCTCTTCGTTGACGATCTTGACGATCATCTGGGCAGGTGTCAGGGATTCCAGCACATCCGCGCCCACACAGCGCTCGGTAACGGACTTCGTAAAGTCCTTTACCACTTTATAGCTCACATCCGCTTCCAGCAGCGCCATGCGGATATCCCGCATAGCCTCCTTCACGTCCGCTTCCTTCAGACGGCCCTTGCCACGAAGCTTTTTGAAGGTGGAAGAGATTTTTTCAGTCAAGCCTTCAAATGCCATACTTTACTCCTCAAGTTCCTTTGCCGATGCCAGAATCTGCCGGGCCAGCCTCTGGATCTCCGGGTCCTCGGAGGCATTCAGCGCTCCGGCGGCCTGCGCGATCTGCCGGGCGGCCTCGCGGACCCTTTCGTCCCGGCGAAGGAAGCCCGTCTTTGCTTCCATGTTCCGAAGCAGCGTCTCGGCCCGGTTCAGGGTATCAAAAACGCCCTGACGGCTGACACCCAGCTCCTGGGCGATCTCCCCCAGGGACATATCCTGATTATAGCGCATATCCAAGCAGTCCCGCTGCCGCTGGGTCAGAAGCTCGCCGTAATAATCAAACAGCAGCGTCATTTCCAGTGCGTCCATAGGGCTTCCTCCCGGTGTCAAGCATTTCCCCTTGACAGCTCGGTTATCATACACGATAATTGTCAGCTTGTCAAGTATTTTTCCTTGACAGTCACAAAATTTTCGATTTGGCGGTGTTTTCTTATGAAAAAGCCGCCCCGGAAAGCTTCCGGGGCGGCTAGCGCACAATTCAAGAGGGATTAATAGAACTTTCTCTTGTTCTTACGGGCAGCTTCAGACTTCTGCTTACGCTTCAGGCTGGGGCTGACGTAATGCTCGCGCTTCTTGACTTCGGCAATAACGCCCTCCTTGGCACAGCTGCGCTTAAACCGGCGCAGAGCGCTCTCCAGAGACTCGTTTTCCTTTACGCGAATTTCAGACATTGTTTTCCCTCCCTCCGATGCATCCGGCTCGATCCAGGATGCGTTCAGGGCCATACGGCTTGATTATTATATGGTCTCTTTTTCAAAAAGTCAAGAAATAATTCCGGATTTTTCAAAAAAATTCAAAATTACTTCACGATCAGGTTGACCAGCTTGTTCTTGACCACGATGGTCTTGACGATGCTGCCGCCCAGCTTTTCCAGGAAACGGGCGATCTTTTCATCGGCCAGAACGTTCTTTACCACAGTATCGTTGTCCAGGTCGGCGTCCATCAGGACGGTGCCCCGCATCTTGCCGTTGATCTGGACAGCCATGGTGACTTCCTGGTCCTTGCACTTGGCCTCGTCATAGGTGGGCCAGCTTTCAAAGGCAATGGTCTTATCGTGGCCCAGAATCTGCCACAGCTCCTCGCCCACATGGGGGATGATGCAGGAGATCATCTTGATAAAGCCTTCGGCGTATTCTCTGGGGCAAGCGCCGTTCTTATAGACCTCATTAACAAAGACCATCATCTGGGCAATGGCGGTGTTGAAGGCCAGGGCCTCAAAATCGGAGGAGACCTTCTTTACGGTCTGGTGGTAGATCTTGGTCAGCCTGCCGTCATCGACTTCGGTGATGTTGGCTGGCTCGGAGAAGAAGTTCCACACCCGGTTAATGAACTTCTTGGCGCCTGCCACACCGGTGGCGCTCCAGGGCTTGGAGACCTCCAGAGGTCCCATGAACATCTCATACAGCCGCAGGGTATCCGCGCCGTAGTCCCGGACGATATCGCTGGGGTTCACCACATACTTGGGGAACCGCTTGCCCATCTTGATGCCGTTCTCGCCCAGAATCATCCCCTGGTGGACCAGCTTCCGGAAGGGCTCCTTCACAGGGGACAGGCCCTTGTCGTACAGGAAACGGTTCCAGATCCGGGAGTACATCAGGTGTCCAACCGCGTGCTCCGGTCCGCCCACATACAGGTCAACGGGCATCCAGTGCTTCAGCAGCTCCTGGTTGCAGAATTCCTTGTCGTTCCTGGGGTCAATGTAGCGCATGTAGTACCAGGAAGAGCCGGCGGAGCCGGGCATAGTAGAGGTCTCCCGGGTGCCTTTGACGCCATTGCGGTCGTATTGTTTCCATTCGACGGCATTTTCCAGCGGCGCCTGGCCGTTTTTGCCCTTATAGTCCTCCAGCTCGGGCAGGACCACGGGCAGCTCCTCGTCAGGCACAAAGTAGGTCTTGCCGTCCTGGGTATATACGCAGGGCACAGGCTCGCCCCAATAGCGCTGACGGGCGAAAATCCACTCCCGGAAATGGTAGTTGACCTTTCTTCTGGCAACGCCCATGTTCTCCAGCTTTTGGGTAATGGCCTCCTTGGCCTCCTCCACCGTCAGGCCGGTGAACTCCTCGGAATTGATAAGCTTACAGCCCTTACCCAGGTAATCCTGTTTTTCAAAGGCACATTCGGACACATCCCGGCCCTCGATGACCTGGATCATGGGGATATTATGGGCCACGGCGTACTCAAAGTCCCGCTGGTCGTGACTGGGCACTGCCATGACCGCGCCGGTACCGTAGTTGGCCAGCACGAAGTCGCCGATGAATACGGGCACCTGCTTGCCGTTGACGGGATTGATGGCATACACGCCCTGCAGGCGGCAGCCGGTCTTGCCCTTGTTCAGCTCGGTGCGGTCCATATCGCTCTTCTTCACAGTCTCGTCAATGTAGGCCTGGACCTCTTCCTTATTTTCAATGCGGTCCATCAGGTCCTGGACGATCTTGCCGTCGGGAGCCAGAACCATGAAGGTAATACCGTAAATGGTCTCGATACAGGTGGTGTAGATGGAGAAGTCTCCGCCGCCCACCAGCTTGAAATCCACTTCCACGCCGGTGGACTTACCGATCCAGTTGCGCTGAATTTCCTTGGTGGATTCCGGCCAGTCGATCTCGTTCAGGCCCTCCAGCAGCTTTTCGGCAAAGGCGGGCTGATCGATGACCCACTGCATCATATTCTTCTTGACCACGGGATAGCCGCCCCGCTCGGATTTGCCGTCAATGACCTCGTCGTTGGAAAGCACCGTACCCAACTCTTCGCACCAGTTCACAGGCATCTCGATCCGCTTGGCATAGCCTGCCTCGTAGAGCTGCTTGAAGATCCACTGGGTCCACTTGTAAAAGCTGGGATCGGAGGTGGCGATCATCTTGGACCAGTCATAATCAAAGCCCAGCTCCTTCAGCTGCTTGGAGAAGGTCTCGATGTTCTTCTTGGTAAAGCCCTCGGGATGATTGCCGGTGCTGATGGCGTACTGCTCGGCAGGCAGGCCGAAGGAGTCATAGCCCATGGGGTGCAGCACATTATAGCCCTGCATCCGCTTCATGCGGGACATGATGTCCGTAGCGGTATAGCCCTCGGGATGCCCCGCGTGCAGGCCCACGCCGGAGGGGTAGGGGAACATATCCAGAACATAGTACTTGGGCTTGGAGAAGTCCCAAACGTCCGTGTGGAAGGTATCGTGCTCCTCCCAGTACTTGTGCCATTTGGCCTCAATGGCGGCAAAATCGTAATTCATTTACAATCCATCTCCTGTTAATTCGCGGGTTCTTCCACGATAATATCTTTCAGGTCCACACGCTCGGCATCCGCCCACAGGCGTTCCAGAGCGTAAAACTGCCGTGCCTCTTCCGTAAACACATGGACGACCAGGGTGCCGAAGTCCAGCAGCTCCCAGCTGTTGCCCCGGTGGCCCTCCCGGCCCAGCATAGGCTCACCCAGCTGCTCCATGGTGTACTCGGCGTAGTCGCAGAGGGTCTTGACGTGGGTATTGGAGGTGCCGGTGCAGATCAGGAAATAATCTGCCAGAGAGCTGACCCGGTCGATCTTCAGCAACTGGATATCCATACCCTTCTTGGAATCCAGGGCCTTGGTGACTTCATAAGCGATTTCTTTCGGTGTAAGCATGTATTCGTTCCTTTCTGGGAATAACGTTTCAAATTCTATCTGGCGTTCAGATACGCCAGGGCCTCCCGGGAGGCGGGAGACACCTCGCCGCCCTGGTCTTTCAGATGCTCCAGGGTCATTTCCAGGCCCAGCTTCAGCGCCGCCCGGATATCGGTAAAGGCCAGCGCCCGCAGCCTTTCCACCCCGGGAAAATCCCGGTTCGGCTCCATGTAGTCCGCCACATAGATAATGGTTTCCAGCAAGTTCATATTCGCCTTGCCCGTGGTATGGGATTCAATGGCGGAGACCACGGCTTTATTTTCTCCAAAAATCCGCTCCGCAACCAGACTTCCTGTCAGCGCATGGAGGGTTTTGGGGTATTTTCTGGAAAAATCGTCTAATATTCTACCATAGGCCCGGCACAATGTCAATTGTAGAGGGCCGTCCAGCGCCTTGGTAATGTCGTGCAGAATTCCTGCCCGGGCGGCGTCCACCTGATCCGCCCCCCACTTTTTTGCCAGGGCCACCGCCGTATCCCGGCAGCCCAGCACATGATTCACCCGATTGGGGTTCAGCAGGCGGACCACCACCGGCTCCAGCCGCTCCATGGGAAGATTCTGAAAATCCGCTCCCGTGTCATAGAGCTTTTCCCGCCGGATATAATCGTAAACCTTGGGATCCAGGAAGTCCGCCCCGGCCTGAAAGGCCAGGAGTCTTCGGACCTGGGTAGAGGAAATGGGCAATACAGGATTTTCCAGAAGGACCACGCTGCCGCCCTGCTCTGTGAGGATCCTCGCTTCCTCTTCCAGCAGAGCCGCTTCCTTCTTATCCCCCCGGCGCAGAGCGGCCAGGGTCACAGTTTTCAGAAGCTCCTGAGCGCAGCGCCACTGCCGGAATTTCAGAAACATATCCGTTCCCAGCAGCAGGTAAATTTCCGCTTTGGGGTATTGAGCCTGGATTCCGCGGACCGTATCACAGGTGTAGCACGCCTGCCCCTGCCGCAGCTCCAGGTCGGAAACCGCAAGCTTTTCTTGTCCCCGGACCGCCAGGCGCAGCATTGTAAGCCGCCGCTCCGGCGAGGCATCGGGCATATTCTTGCCCGGGGTCTGCCAAGCGGGCATCAGCAGGAGCCTGCTAAGCCCCAGCCGTTCCGCCGCGTAGGCTGCGCTCCGGATATGCCCCACGTGGGGCGGATTGAAAGAGCCTCCGAAAATGCCGATTTTTTCCATTTCTCTCTCCCCTTTCAAGAAATCCCCTTTGTTTCCCAGTGGGTCAGCTTCTTTCCTTCTGCCGCAGCTGCTTCTCCCGGTCCCGCTCGATGGCCTTTTCCACGGCCTTTTCCTTAAAGAAAGCGTTGCGCTGCTCCCGGGCCAGCTTGGCGGCATGGCGGCGGGCACGGATGCCCTTGCGCACGGGGTCGGACTTGCTGACGGGTGTTTCCTTTCGCTTGGCCCGGCCGGTCATGTTCCGCTCCGCCTGCTTCTTTTCGCTGAAACGGTAAATCACGAACTTGGAGCCTACACAGGCCACGCCGTCCGCACCGGTTGCCTGGCAGATGGCGTCGCTGACCTCCCGTGGGGACATGAGCGCGCCCTCCAGCACCTTTCCTTTTACCAGTTCTCTCGCGGTCAGCTGGTTTTCCGCCTCCGCGATGACGGCCTCCGTGACGCCGCCCTTGCCCACCATGAGGGTGGTATCCAGATCATTGGACTGCGCCCGCAGCTCAGCCCGCTGCTTACTGTTCAGCATAGCCTGCCTCCTTCAGTTTCTCATAAAAAATCTTCAAGGCCTCCGCCCGATGGGACACCCGGTTCTTCTCCTCCTGGGGAACCTCCGCCAGGGTTCTGCCGAAGGGCGGGTAATAGAAAATAGGATCGTATCCGAAGCCGCCCTCTCCCACGGGGGCATGGGTCACAAAGCCGTGGACCTCCCCCCGGGCCTGGATGGTCTTTCCGTCCGGCGTCACCAGGGTGATGACGCAGACAAATTTCGCCTGCCGCTTGTCGTCCGGCACATTTTCCATATTTTTCAGCAGCAGCCGGACCCGGCCCGCGTCGTCCAGACTTTCGTCAAAGCCGTAGCGGGCGGAGTAAATGCCCGGTTCGCCGTTCAGGGCATCTACCGCGATGCCGGAGTCGTCCGCCAGAGCGGGCAGTCCCGTGGCCCGCATAACGGCGTTGGCCTTCAAAAAGGAATTTTCCTCAAAGGTCGTGCCTGTCTCCTCCACGTCAATGTCCACGCCCAGCTCGGATTCCAGCACCAGCTGCATATCAAATTTCTCCGTGATCTGGCTGATCTCTGCCAGCTTGTGTTTGTTTTTGCTCGCCAGAACTACTTTCATCTTTTTTTCGCCTCTCTTTTTCTCAGAACAGAGCGTCCACAAAATCCGCCGCTACGAAGGGCATCAGGTCCTCCGCCTTTTCGCCTACGCCGACAAACTTCACAGGAATCTGCAGCGCGTCCGCCACGGCGATAACGATGCCGCCTTTGGCGGTACCGTCCAGCTTGGTGACGGCCAGAGCCGTAACTCCGGCGATCTCCTTGAACTGCTTTGCCTGAATCAGACCGTTCTGGCCCGTGGTGCCGTCCAGCACCAGCAGGACCTCCCGGCTGGCATTGGGCAGCTCCCGCTCCACAATGCGGCTGATCTTATTCAGCTCGTTCATCAGGTTGGTCTTGTTGTGCAGCCGCCCGGCAGTATCGATGATGATGACGTCTACATTCTTTGTCTTGGCGGACTGGATGCCGTCATAGACCACGGAAGCAGGGTCCGCGCCCTCGTGCTGACGCACGATATCCGCCCCGCTGCGCTGCGCCCAGATCTCCAGCTGGTCCGCCGCGGCGGCCCGGAAGGTATCCCCCGCCACCAACAGGACCTTCTTGCCCTGGTCGCAGAGCTGCTTGGCGATCTTGCCAATGGTGGTGGTCTTGCCGACGCCGTTGACGCCGATGACCAGGATCACACTGGGGTGGGTAGAGATATCCAGCTCCGGCGCGCCCACGCTGACCATGCCGGTCAGAATTTCCTTCAGGGCATCCCTGGCCTGGTCCGCCTGGGTCAGGCGTCTTTCCCGGACGGTCCTGCGCAGGGCCGCCGTGGCCTTGGTTGCCGTTTCCACACCCAGGTCCGCCAGGATCAGGCTCTCCTCCAGCTCGTCGTAAAAGTCGTCGTCGATCTCGGAACCGCCGGAAAACAGGTCGTTCCAGCTGTCGCTGAGGGCATCCCGGGTCTTGGCTAAACCAGCCTTGATCTTGTCAAAAAATCCCATATTTTTTCTCCTCGTATAATAAGATTTGCAGATAGTTATGTGCATCTGCTTAGTTCACTCAAA
>CAVLCF010000027.1:0-9860 GCA_963661735.1 bacterium
GCGGCGGCCTTTTTGTGCTGCACTTTTTTCTACCTACTGCTTGCAAATTTTTCTTCCTGTCAAGTCCGCTTTGGGGCTTGACTTTTTATTTGCAGGCTTGTTATGTTTCTTCGTTACGCATTTTTCATAGCACGATCATGCTGTAAACGGACAATTTCTTTGTATCCCACCGGAAGTCCATGCCGCAGCGTTTGCACAGCTCCGCCACATCCACGCAGTAAGCGGACATGCAGCTGAACCGCAGGTCCGGGTACAGGCAGGCTTCCCCATTCTTCATCCGGCAGGGCGAACATAGGCAGCAGCAGCTGCCGCCCACGCACAGGCCATGAAGCGTCTCATTCAGCCGCAGCATAGCGCGGTTATGGGACAGCTTGGCGTCCTTGATGGTTTTGGCATCCTCATAGCTTTCAATAGGCCATTCGGTTTTCAGAACCAGGGCAGTTTTTCCGGCATAGATTTTCGCCGCCATTTCCTCCACCGTGCCGCAGGCAGGCGGGCAGGAGTAGTTTGCGTTATACTGGCCGCAGCGGTTTTCCTCACAGAAGGGCCGGAATTTCCCGTCCGTAGGTACTTCGGAAGCCGGCAGAACCGCCGCCGCAAACCCGGAACACCGGGCAAGGTCCAGAAACTCGTTTTCTTGCATATGTATTTCCCCCTATCTAATTTATTATAGGCCATCCCCGGCGGATGTCAAGATAACCGTTTTTTGAAAAAATATCCTGCGGGCCGATTGTTCTTTTCGACGGTTTGCGGTATACTAGGTCTGAAATGTTATATGAGGGTTCATTAGACAAAAGCCTTCCCCTCCGGGAAAGCCTTTGCGCTATATATCTCCGGAGGTATCTATGAAACTACAGCGCTTTCTTGTAAAATACACAAACGCCCTGACGCTCCTTGCGGGTATTTTTACCGCTTTGGGGCTGATTTTTGCAAGGCTGCCCGGGTGGGGCGGCGCGTCGGCAATTGTCTATTTAATCGCCGCCGCGCTGGCGGGCTTTCCCATTCTGGTGCGGGCGGTGCAGGGGCTGCGCTTCAAGGTGGTGGGCATCGAGCTGCTGGTAAGCATTGCCGTGCTGGGGGCCTGCTGGATCGGCGAATTCAGCGAGGCCGCCATTGTCACCTTTCTCTTTCAGTTTGGCTCCTTTCTGGAGCAGAAAACCATGGCCAGAACCCGCGGCGCCATCAAGGCTCTGACGGACCTGGCCCCCACCACCGCCTGGCGGCGGGAGGGGGATACCTTCACGCAGATCGACGCGGACGAAATTGAGATCGGCGACCGCCTCCTGGTGAAAACCGGCGGCCAGATCGCCGCAGACGGCGTGGTCGCCCGGGGCGAGGGCTATGTAAACGAGGCCAGCGTCACCGGGGAAAGCGTCCCCTGCCATAAAAAGCCGGGGGATGCCCTTTACGCCGGAACCATTCTGGACAGCGGCACTCTGGAAATGGACGCCCGGAAGGTGGGCGAGGACACCACCTTCGCCAAAATCATCGCCCTGGTGGAGGAAGCCCAGGACGCCAAATCCCCGGCGGAACGCTTCATTGACCGGTTCGCCAGATACTACACCCCCGCCGTGGTCCTTATTGCCGCCCTGACCCTGCTGTTCACCCGGAATCCGGACACGGCCATTACCGTGCTGGTGCTGGCCTGCCCCGGGGCACTGGTCATCGGTGCGCCCATTGCCAATGTGGCCGGTATCGGTCGGGGCGCCCGGGAGGGCGTGCTCCTGAAGGGCGGCGACAGCATCCACACCTTTGCCAGAACCGACACTTTCGTATTCGACAAGACCGGCACCCTGACCCTGGGGCGGCCCCAGGTCGTCCACGCCGCCTTTCTCTCCGGCAGCGGGGATGAGGCCCTGGCCCGGGCGGTCTGGGCCGAATCTACCAGCGACCACCCTCTTGGCAAGGCTCTGCTGGAATACGCCAAAGAAAAACGCATTGCGCCCATCCCCTGCGGCAGCGTACAGACGCTGAAGGGGCTGGGGTTGTCCGCTGAGGCAGGCGGAAAACAGCTGCTGGTGGGCAGTCTTCGGCTTCTGGAACAGTCCGGCATTGCGCTGCCTGAGCGTCTTTGTGATGAAGTTCATACCTGGCAAAACAAATGCGCCACCGTTGTTCTGGTCGCCTATGGGAACGAACCCGCCGTCCTGCTGGCCATTGCCGACGCGCTGAAACCCGACGCGGCAGAATCTATCCGGGCGCTGAAATCCATGGGCATTTCCAGAACCCTTATGCTCACGGGGGATAACCCCAAAACCGCCCGGGCCGTTGCCGGTCAGCTGGGCATTCAGGACATCCGGGCCGAACTTCTGCCCCAGGGCAAGCTGGCCCAGGTGGAAGCCCTCCGGCAACAGGGCCGCCGGGTGACATTCGTCGGCGACGGCATCAACGACAGCCCCGCCCTCACCGCCGCCGATACCGGCATCGCCATGGGCTCCGGCACGGACGCCGCCATGGACTGCTCGGACGTGGTGCTCATGCGCTCGGACCTGAGCAGTCTGGTAACGGCCCTGTCCCTGGCCCGGAAGACCCAACGGATCCTCCGGGAGAATATTATCATTGCCGTAGGCACCGTCATTGCCCTGCTGATCGGGCTTTTCGCGGGCTGCATTCATATGTCCATCGGCATGCTCATTCACGAGGGCAGCATTCTGCTCGTCATTTTCAACGCTATGCGTTTGACAATAGGAGGAACCAAAAGATGAAGAAAACCATCCAGATGGAAGAGCTGGTGTGCCCCATGTGCGCCCAGAAAATTGAGACGGCCCTGAAAAAGGCCCCCGGCGTGCAGAGCGCCGCTGTGCTCTACAACGCCAGCAAAGCCAAGGTCGAATTCGATGAGGCCCAAACCAGCCTGGAAGCCCTCGTAAAGATCATCGAGGGTCTGGGCTATGTGGTCAAATAGAGGAGGAAGAACGATGAACACCGAAATCATCAAGGAACTGGATAAAATTCTGCCCGTAGTGGTCCGGGTCCATGGGGAACACCACCCTGAGCTGTCCCGGGTAGCCGAGCTGTACACCCAGCTGAAGCAGGGGCAGGACGTCAAGGCAGAGCTGGAAGCCGTCACCAATCATTTTACCGCTCCCGAGGACGCCTGCCCCACCTTCCGCAAAACCTACGAGGATCTGCGCGCCCTTGCGGAAAACAAGTGAACCATTGCCGTCACCGCCAAGACAAATTTCCCCGGCAGTGCCGCAGCCATAAGGCGGCACTGCCGGGGAGATTTTCTGTAATCTGAAGTTCACGGAACAAAAGCCTTCCCCTCCGGGCGGTGCGTCGCGCAGCGAATCAGATTCTATATAGCTGCCAGTGGCAGCTATACCATGGAAAGTAATGGCGGCACGGCCAAAGGCCGTGCCGAAAGAGGGACAGTACAAGGTCGAAGCCGGTACAGGCCCGGGCGAATTCGTACAGTACGTCAATCCAAAGGTATACGAATTCGCCGAAATCCGCGAAACCGCTGGCTTCTACCGTCCCTCGTTCTTGAGATACACCGTCTAAACAATTTTGCTTAACAAACATTGCTCAAGTTCTTCTAGGTATTTTGATTATCCATAATTATCATAGCTATACAGCGGATGATTATCAAAATCTTATCAGCGGCGATAAATTCTATTAGGATAGAAAGTAGCACGTCACAGGGGCTATCTTGCCGCTGCGGCATCGTTCTTTGACAGCAAATACACACAATATTGGTTCATGCTGATGCCCTCCCGCTTGGCGTGTTCGGTTAGGGACTTGTGCAGGCTTTTGGGAATTCTCAGCTTGAACTGGCCGGAGTAGCTTTCCAGATCGTCCGGCTCCCGGATGGGGATACCGTCCTCCAAAGCGGCTTCCAGCCAGGCCCGCTTGGCATCCTGAGCGTTGGCTACCGCGGATTCTACTGTTTCTCCACAGGTAATACACCCAGGGAGATCCGGGTAGGAGGCCACATAGCCGCCCTCGTCACGATCTTCTACAAGCTCCATGCGGTAAGGCAGGGCTAGGTATTCATTCAGCGTTTTCATTGGCACCCTCACTTTCCACAACTTGTTTGACCATCTCTACATAAACCTTTTTGATGGGTTCGTGCTTCGGTATGGTAATCGGCTGGCACCCAGGCTTTCGGAATGTATAGTGGCTGCTGCCGCCTCTGGGGGCATTCATTACATAGCCGTAGGATTCCAAAACCTTTCGCAACTCCTCAAACCGGAGGTCTTTGCTCAGGGAACAGATTCTTTCCAGTAGCTTATCCCATTTTGACATTGCAATCCCTCCTGTTCCTATATTATATGTGGTGTTATATATGGTGTCAAGTGTTTTTAGGAAAAAAATAATCCATATCATTCAAATTTTTTGAAATAAGCTTTGTATTTTCGCCTCAGTGTGTTATAATGTACTTGCGACACAGTTTAATTATTTTCCCGGCAGGCATACTTTTGGTAAAAATGTATGCCTGGTCATCATACCCTGCTGGGAATGAACTGTGTCGCAACAGGACCGAGCTGCGTTTTTCGGTGCGCAGTTTCGGCTGCGCACTTTTTATTTCCAAACGCATCAAATATTACAGAAATGCGGTGGTTGACTATGGCTGTAAAATTCACCTCGGTAAAATGCCCAGAATGCGGCGCAAATCTTCCTATTGAGGAAGGGCGTGAACGTGTTTTCTGTTCCTACTGTGGAACCCCTGTCGTCATGACAAACGAAAATGAGAAAATTATCCGTCATATTGACGAGGCCAAAATCAAGCGGGCAGAAACAGATAGAATGATACAGCTTGAGCAACTCGAACTTGAAAAAAGACGCTTGAATCAAGAAATGAGAGATGCAGATCGGGCAAGCACACTCCAAAGCGTCCTCACAAAAATATGGATAGTCTTTGTTATCATTCTTTTCTGTATTTGTATCGGACTGATTTTCATTCAAGGGAATGACGATGATATGCCTGGCTGGGCAGCAGCTTTTCTATTTTTGTTCTACATTGGCGCTCCAATAGCGGTAGGTGGAGGAATCCTTGTCTTCAAAGTGCTCCCAGAAAAAACAACCCAGAAACGGCTCATCAGTCAAGGTGGCATTCGCTTTCCAAAGAAATTGGAACCATTTGGCGAGCAGGACTTTCATCATATGCGCAAGGTATTGGAATCGTCTGGCTTTAGCAATATTGAATGCATAAATAAGCACGATGTGATATTGGGAATATTTGCAAAGGCAGACAGGGTCGAAACAGTTTCCGTTGGCGGCAAGGAAATAGCCTCCGGTGGAAAGATTTATCTTCCAGATACCCCTATCACAATAACCTACCATGGGAAATGAGGAACACATTATGAAATGTCAAAATTGCGGTGCAGATTTAGATAGCGGAGTCCTATTTTGCCGTGAATGCGGTGCCAAAGTTGAAACACATGGAAAATACTGTCGTGAATGTGGAAAGGAAGTTCCAGTTGATGCACGCTTTTGCTCTTACTGTGGCGCAGATTTAAGCGCCATTCCCGCTTTGGACCAGCCAGCATCAGACGAAGAAGTCGAAACTCATACTTCTGGCAACGAAGAACGTCCAACACAGACACAGCCCTCCCATCCAAGCAACGATGCTGAATATAGCACCGCAGCAACCGTTTGGGGCAAAATTGCAACGAAGCTGAAGGCGTTTTGGAATGAACTTGACAATTTTTCTAAGGTATTCACAATTGCATCTGTCATCGTAGTGCTGCTATTATTGATTGCTTTTGCATCCCACAATGCAGTTGCAGTCTTTTTCTCCTTCCTTCAAATCGCTGGCCTTGTCATGTCTATGTTGTGGCACAGAGGCGTACTTAATCCACCCCGGGAATGGCTGAAATATATTACATTGGCAATCGCTGTTCTTTTTACTGTTCTAAATATTATGAGTTATTCTTGGGGTAAGAATAACGTTGTTGAGGAAACTGCTAAATCAACTGTTCCAATCAGCGAAACTGATGTTACTAACGCTATTGTTTCTCCACCATACAATGCTACTGACTGCCTCGGTCAAAACTATGACACAGTAAAGAACGACTTTATTTCAGCTGGATTTACCGAAATTTACACCAATGCCGTAGAAGACCTTTCTTATTCTGAATCTGATAGAATTGATACTGTTGAGTCCATCTCCATCAGTGGTAACAACAGCTTTGCAGATGGCGAACAATTCAGTAAATCTGATAGAGTAGAAATTTTCTACCATGCTTACAAAAAAGTTACCGTATCCATTGACGTAGAC
The DNA here is from genome assembly GCA_963661735.1 of bacterium. GTDB lineage: Bacteria > Bacillota > Clostridia > Oscillospirales > Oscillospiraceae > Faecousia. The sequence continues at coordinate 6,224 of CAVLCF010000027.1, forward strand.
TTTCTGTCAAATCTTTTCTTCGATAAGTATGGCGTTATCCTTTGTCTCAACGGCGAAAAAATAGGAGAGCTGGCACATGGCGAGGATAAATCTTTCTCCCTGGAAGTTTCACCTGGTACATATACACTTGCGTTTCAGAAGAAAGATGATACCTCCTGCACAGGCTCCATCGAATTAGATGTAAAAGGCGATGTGAACGCTTCTGTTCAGATTAGCTGTCAAAGCGACAGTGTCCGTGTAACGCCCCTCTATATCGAGAAACTTGGTGAAATTCATGAGGGAGAAATTATGATGCCCCAAGCACTATCCTCCTTCAAGTATAAAAATTACTTAGATGTTCAGAATACTCTTGAAAATTTAGGCTTTACAAATATTTCTACCGAAATTCTATACGATATTTATTGGGGTTGGACAGACGAGGGTGAGGTTGAAAGTGTCACCATCAACGGGAATACCAACTGCGTCAGAGGTGATATATTCCCTGCAGATACACCAATCATTATTACATATCATATGAAGCAAGAAGATGATCCAAATCGCCCAGTGGAGTCCACTACACCAGCAACACAGCCAGTGTCAGAAGACAAGTCAGTTTCTTATTCTACAAATACAACAGATACATACAAAAATGGGAATTCTGGTATCTACGCTTATAAGAGCATCGGCAACAGCTATGATAACTACTGGATTATAGATTTTGATGATGGCTATGTATATTCTTTTACTGAAGGGCTCGGTGACAATAGCTGTTCAAAATATGCCATCGAATCCGGCGATTTGAACTCTACACTTACGTTTTCTATACATTCAGACGGCACAACGTATCAATGGTTTGCATTCTTCAAATGGAAAAATCAACCAGACCATTTAGTCATTGTGGATGATGATAATTTTGATTATGATTTCTATCCGACCAACTTATCCGATGCTCTCCGACTAAGAAAGCAAAAAAACATTACCTTATATTGATGCGGAATTCATCAGTTTTAACCTATATATCCTTCCCGTACTAACTGGTATGCGGTTTAGTAAAGCGTGTAGTCTGCTTCTCTAGTCTCAGGGAGCAGACTACACGCTATTCATCACTCCAACCGCAGATGCTCCGTCACATCATCCAGATATTTCCGAACATCCCCACGCAGCACCAGCTCTGCATACCCCGCCGGATCGCGGTCAATCAGCCAATCTAGTCCTGACCGCTGATACATATTCTCCGCGTATTCATCCTCCACCGCAGAGGTGTAGATGGATACCACCCGTCCATCCGCGCACCGTAAGACAAACTGAAAATGCTCTGCCGAGTTCGGCTCAAAAAAAACTCAGCAGAGCATTTTTGCTCGTTATAGGATTGGGATGCAACCTGCAAACCAGTTATCCCTTTTGAAAGGAATGAACAATTGGTGCGGAAGAGCTGCTATCAATTTGCTATCAAATCAGATGCGGGATTTCAAAAAAATGTGATTTCTCTAGGCGTTTTCGTTTGAAGAATCACAATTTTTACTCTCACTCATCAGTCTCGGCTTCGCCGAGCCAGCTTCCCCGGAGGGGAAGCCTTTTTTTGCTTTCCATAGAACCACGCGCCCGCGCCGTCTGCCAGCACCCAGCCGATGGGGATGGCCAGCCAGATAGCGGTGACGCCCAGGGATGTTCTGGGGGCCAGGGCGTAGGCAAGCAGGACCCGGGTGCCAAGAGAGATCACCGTCAGTACCAGAGAAATCTGCGGCCTGCGGATGCCCCGGAAATAGCCATACCAGAGGAACAGCACGCCGATGCCCACATAGGCCGCGCCCTCAATGCGCAGATACCGTGCCCCCTGGGCGATAACCTCCGTCTCCCCGGCGTCCACAAAGCAGCCCATGAGCCTCGGGGCCAGCAGGAAAATGCCGCAGGAGACCAGGGCGCAGAACGCGGCGGACAGCAGGAAGGACAGCCTGGTACCCTTGCGGATCCGCTCGCTCTCCCCTGCCCCAAAGTTCTGGGAGACGAACAGAGAGTAGGCGTTGCCGAACTCCTGGGCGGGCATATAGGCCAGAGTATCGATCTTCACCGCCGCGGCGAAGGCCGCCATAATCACCGTGCCGAAGCTGTTCACCAGGCCCTGGATCATAAGAATGCCGAAATTCATGACGGACTGCTGAATGCCCGTGGCCACATCGTTTCTGACGATCTGCCCGAAGCGCCCCCAGTCCCAGTCTCCCCCGCCCCGGCGCAGCTGGGGCAGCTTAGCGAAGCTGTAGGCCATGATGCCCAGACCGGAAACCGCCTGAGAGATCACCGTGGCCCAGGCCGCCCCGGCCACGCCCATAGACAGGCCCATGACGAACCAGATATCCAGGACGATGTTCAGCACCGCCGACACCGCCAGAAACAGCAGGGCCGCCAGAGAATTGCCCATGGACCGCAGCAGATAGGCGAAGAAATTATAGAGAAACACAAAGATGATCCCCGTGAACACTGCGGAAACATACTCCCGCATAAGCCCCATCAGCTCCGGCGGCGTTTGCAGCAGCCGCAGAATGGGGTCCATGCAGGGGTAGATCACGGCGTAGATCAGCAAGGACACCCCGAAGATAAACCAGAAGGACAGCTTCACGTCCTGCCGCAGCCGGGTCTGGTCCCCCGCGCCGTAGGCCTCGGAGAAAAAAGCCCCGCTGCCCATACACAGTCCAATCAAAATAGAGGTCAGAAAGGTCATCAGCGTATAGGCTGACCCCACCGCCGCCAGGGCCTGGGCACCGATGCCCCGGCCAACCACCAGAGTATCCACCAGGTTATAGACCTGCTGGAGCATATTGCCCGCAATCATGGGCAGACTGAAGCGCACCAGGCGGCCAAGGATCGGCCCCTGGGTCAGATTCACTTCCCGCATAGCTTCTCCCTACGCAGCCCAGTTGTCCCCGGTAGCGTAGTCGATCTCCACCCCGGGCTGGACGTTGTAGCAGTAGACATTGAAGCAAATCCCCTCGCCGTTGTCCTCCACGGACCAGGCTTCCATCAGTACCCCCCGGGCCACCAGATCCGTGCCGTCAAAAATGGGCGTCACCCGGTAGAGCACATGGTTGTCCGTTTCCTTCACATAGTCCGCCACCATGTTTTCAAAGGGCAGCATGCCGGTGACATTCAAGTACCGGGTACCGGTAATCAGGTTCTGCTTGTTGGCATTCTCCGCCGTCAGCTGGTAGCCGATAAGATGGCAGCGGTTGTAGAGATTCTGGCCGTCCACAAAGTCATATTTGGACGTATGCCAGCCTGTGGGCTTCACGGAACCGATGTTCCCCCGTTTCTCCGTAGGCATCAGGTCCTGCCCCACATTGGCCTCCGCAACGCCGCAGCGGCCCAGGCCATCCAGAGGGGAATAAGTCTCATAGGAGGTCGTCGTGTAGTCTGCTTCCGTAAAGAAGGGCTGGTTGCCGTTGACGGCTACATAGGCCTCGCCGGAATATGCCGGGATGTCATCCAGGGAAATAACCTGCTCGCCGCCAAAATAGAAGCGATAAAGGGCGCTCAGGCCCAGCAGCACCACCAGGAACAATATCTGGGGCAGGGTATATTTTTTCTTTGCGGTTTTTGCCATGGTTACTCTCCTCGTATAATAAGATTTGCAGATAGTTATGTGCATCTGCTTAGTTCACTCAAA
>CAVLCF010000028.1:0-19347 GCA_963661735.1 bacterium
TTTGAGTGAACTAAGCAGATGCACATAACTATCTGCAAATCTTATTATACGAGGAAAACGCCTATGGAGAAAAAGAAACGGCGGGAATGGGTCCGCGCCTATATCTGGTCCGCACCCTCGCTGCTGCTGATCGGGCTGATGGTGGTGTTCCCCATTCTCTATACCTTTTACATCAGTCTGACCAATATGAACGTCTACCACTGGTTTGACTTTACCCTGGTAGGACTGGATAACTACATCCGGGCGCTGTTCGTCTTCGATTCCGGCTTCCTGTCGGCCCTGCTGGCAACGATTTTGTGGACGGCGGTCAGCATGGCTCTGCAGCTGGTGATCGCCTTTGCCTTAGCGAACCTTCTGAATATCCAGAAGCTCCGGCTGCGGAAGCTCTACAAAACGATTCTCATGTTTCCCTGGGCCATGCCCGGCTATGTAGGCATTCTGCTCTGGAAAACCGGCATGTTCAACACCCAGTTTGGCCTGCTGAACCAGTGGATGAACAAGCTGGGCTTTGCGGCGGTCCGGTGGCTTTCCTCTGACGTATCGGCATTTCTGTGCTGCACGGTGGTCAACCTCTGGCTGGCCCTGCCCTTCATGATTATGATTATGGACGGCGCCTTGCAGAGCATTGACAGAAGCTACTATGAAAGCGCCACGCTGGACGGCGCGGGAGCCTTTGCCCGGGCGAAGTACATCACTATCCCCGCCATGCGGCCAATCATCGCCCCGGCGGTAATCATCACGGTGTTTACCACCTTCAAGCAGTTTGACGTGGTGTATCTTCTGACCCAGCAGGCCGGGGCGAAAACCGGCTCCGGCTTCCACACCATCCTGACCTACGCCTACGAAAACGCCTTTATTACCAATAATTACGGCTATTCCTCGGCCATTTCCATGATTATCTTCGGGCTGCTGCTCCTGTTTTCCGCAAAATTCCAGCTGAGGGAGGATGCATGATGACAAAACGCAAATTGCGGGAGGGTGCGGGCCTGATGGCGCTGAATCTGTTTTTCATCGCTCTGTGCTTTCTGACCCTGATCCCAATTCTCTATGCGCTGAGCGTCTCCTTCAGCGGCTCCAACAGCCTGCTAAGCTCGGATTTCTCCTTTATTCCCAAGAATTTCACCCTGAAAAACTATCGGGAAGTTCTATTTGGGGAGAACATCACGGTCTGGTTCCGGAATACGATCTTTCTGGCAATTGTGACGGTGTTTCTGTCCCTGCTGGTGGCGGTCCCGGCAGCCTATTGCTTTTCCCGCCGCCGGTTTCCGGGCAGAAAAGCGATCCTGCGGTGCCTGGTCCTGCTGAATTCCTTCCCGGCGATCCTCTCCATGTTCGCCATTTACCGTCTGCTGCGGCCTATGGGACTGGTCAATACCCGGTCGGGATTGATTCTGGTCTACACCGGTACCATGGCGGTGTTCAGCCTGTGGAACACCAAGGGCTACTTTGACACCATCCCCACGGAAATCGAGGAGGCCGCCAGAATCGACGGCGCGACCGATACTCAGATCGTTCTAAAAATCGTCATGCCCCTGGCAAAGCCCAGCATTATCACCACCGCGCTGCAGGTGCTGATCTATGTGTGGAACGAGTATATCTACGCCACCACCTTCCTGACCGGGGAGAGCAAGTACACCCTGGCCGCCGGGCTGAACGCCCTGCAGGCCACGGAAATGACCGGCTCCTGGCCCGTCTTTGCGGCAGCGGCCATTACGGTGTCCCTGCCGGTGCTGGTGATCTTCTTCCTGTGCCAGAAATATATGACCTCGGGACTGACCGCCGGAGGTGTAAAGGGATGAAGCCGGAGGCCGTTTTGCACATCCCTATGTCGGAATACTGCTGCGGGCTGGATGAAAAGCACATCGTCTATCGCCTGCGCTGCGCGAAGGGTGATTTGAAGCATGTCACACTTTTCTACGCCGATACTGCCTGCCGGGTGGACCCAATTCTCTTTACCGCCGTGCCCATGGAAAAGATTTTGTCGGATGCTTGTCACGACTACTGGCAGGTGATCGTGGACAGCCCCTATAACCGGGTGTACTACTATTTTCAGCTGGACGACGGCAAGCGGACAACGCTGTACTACAGCGGCCTTTTTACGGACCGGCTGGCCCAGGACCGTTCGGAATACTTCAAACTGCCATTCAATCACCGCGGCGATATCGCCCGGGTGCCGGAATGGGTAAAGGACGCGGTGGTCTACAACATCTTCCCGGACAGCTTCGCCTCGGGCAAATGCCGCGTTGCGGGCACATCTCAGCCCCGGCAATTCCAGGGACAGACCCTGCGGGGCCGGCTGGGCGGGACGCTGGAGGGCGTGACTCAAAATATTGATTACCTGAAAGCCCTGGGCATCAACTGCGTCTACCTGAATCCCATTTTCGCCGCCGGGGAATACCACAAGTACGATCTGCTGGACTATTATCATGTAGACCCCTGCTTCGGCGGCGACGAGGCATTCCGGGCAATGGTGGAGACCCTGCACGCGGCCAATATCCGGATCATTATCGATGGGGTGTTCAACCACTGCGGCTGGCGCTTTTTCGCCTTTGCGGACGTGCTCAGAAATCAGGAAAAGTCCCGCTATAAGGACTGGTTTTACGATCTGACCTTTCCTGTACGCTGCCCCGAAACGGCCGAAGAGATCCCGGGCTACGCCTGCTTTGCCTATGAGCGCATGATGCCGAAATTAAACACCGCAAACCCCGAGGTTCAGAAATACTTCTGCGATGTAGGGGCCTACTGGGTCCGGGAATACCATATCGATGGCTGGCGGCTGGATGTGGCCAGCGAGGTCAACGACGGCTTCTGGCGGGCTTTCCGCCAGGCAGTCAAGCGGGAAAACCCGGAAGCCCTGCTCATCGGCGAGGTATGGGAAAGCGCCAATCACTGGCTCCAGGGGGATATGTTCGACTCCACCATGAATTACGATTTCCGAAAGCACTGCCGGGCCTTTTTCGCCGAAAAGCGCATAGACGCGGCAGAGTTTTCCGGCCGGGTCACGGATATGCTCATGCGCTACCGGTTACAGATGCTCCCCGCCCAACTGAATCTGCTGGACAGCCACGACGTCAGCCGCTTCCTGTCCCTGTGCGGGGGAGATACGGTCAGTTTCCGTCTGGCAATTCTCTTTATGATGTGCTTTGTGGGAATGCCCACCGTGTTCTATGGGGACGAGCTGGGCATTCAGGGGATCCGGGAGGAGGAATACCGTTCCCCTATGCCCTGGGACAGCGGCGATCTGTCCCTGCTGGCTTTCTTCCAAAAAGCCATTGCCATGCGGCACGCCCTTGCGCCTCTGCGGGAAGGAGATTTTCGGGTGCTGTCCGCTGAGGCGGGCAGCCGGGTATTCTGCTTCCGCAGAAGCACCGGAAAGGAAAGCGTGACCGCGGCCATCAACGCGGGAGACACTCCGGCAGCCCTTCCCTTTGCTGCGGAAAAGCTCTATTGGGCTGAGGGTTACAGTGACGGCACGCTGTTCCCGGGCGGATTCGCGGTAGCCTACCGCTAAATCTTTCCCCGTCCCTTTCGGGCCGGGGAAATTCATGCTATACTATAGAAAAGGCGGTGGAACAACATGGGTGTGACAATTAAAGATGTGGCCGAGGCGGCGGGGGTTTCGATCTCTACGGTTTCCAAGGTTCTGAACGGACACTACAGCATTTCCGAGAAAACGGCGGAGCGGGTCCGGGGCATTATGCGGGAAATGAATTATTATCCCAGCGCCAATGCCCAGAGCTTCGCCAGCGGGTCCAATCATACGGTGGTGCTGCTGGCAAATCTGGCCCCAAATGCCGCGTTCCGGAATCCCCACATGTTTGAGATCATTGCCGGACTGGAGGAGGCCCTGTGCAGACGGGGCTACCGGCTGATTCTGCGGGGCGCGGACGCAACCTCCGCCTGCGGCATTGCGGAGGAGACCATCTCCCGCCGCAGCGCGGATGCCATCGCCATCCATGTGGGCGTCATGTCCCATCCCCTGGCAGCCGTGCTGACCCGGCTGCAATTTCCCCATATCGTTCTTGGCGCGCCGGATTTTGAAAGTCAGGTCTGCTGGATCGACAACAGCAACACCTATTCCGGCACGGTGGCCGCCGGGTATCTCCTGTCCCGGGGCTACCGGCGTCTGGCCTTCATCGGCGGAAAGTCCTACGACCTGGGTTCTGCCCTTCGCCTGCAAGGCGTGAAGCAGGGGCTTGCCAATGCGGGAGAAAAGCTGGAGGATCAATATATCTGGCTTGGGGAATCGACCCGGGCGGACGGTTTCCGCATGACGGAGGGGCTTCTGAGTCAGAAACAGCTGCCGGATGCCATTATCTGCGCCAATAACTACATTGCCCTGGGCTGCGTGGACGCGGTGCTGAAAAAGGGTCTGCGTATTCCGAAGGATATCGGCATTATGGCCTTTGACGACTATCCCTTCTCCCAGATTATAGAGCCGCCACTGACCGTGGTGGATATCAATGTCCGGGATATGGGCGCCCAGGCGGCGAAATTCCTGACGGACATCTTCCGCCATCCCAATATGCAGATACAGACCTATATTACCACCTCCAATGTGATCGTGAGAGGATCCACAAGGTAGGCGGATCGGGATTTGCGGAAAAGGAAAAGAATTTTGTTGGCGAAAGCCCCCTTTCATGCTATAATGAAGTATCATTACGGGGAAAGGGGGCGCTTCTATGCCCGGAGAGGGAAATATGGCGAAGCGACCCCTGGTTTGCGGGCTTCTGGCTCACGTGGACGCCGGAAAGACCACCCTTTCGGAGGGGCTGCTGTATGTGTCCGGCGCCCGGCGGGTGCTGGGGCGGGTGGACCATGGGGACGCGCTGCTGGACAGCTTCACGTTGGAGCGGCAGCGGGGAATTACCATTTTCTCCAAGCAGGCCCGGCTGGAAACGGCCCACCGGGCAGTGACCCTGATCGACACCCCGGGGCATGTGGACTTTGCCGCCGAGACGGAGCGGGTGCTGCCGGTACTGGACTGTGCCGTGCTGGTCGTCAGCGGCACGGACGGCATCCAGGCCCATACCAGAACCCTCTGGAAGCTGCTGGAAAAGCACCGTGTGCCCGTATTCCTCTTTGTCAATAAAGTGGATCTGCCCGGGGCGGACCGGGAGACGTGCCTGAAACAGCTGCAAAAGGAGTTCGGCGAGGGCTGCGTGGATTTTGGCGGCAGCGCGGATTCCGTCCGGGAAGCCGCCGCCATGTGCGATGAGGCTTTGCTGGAAAGCTATCTGGCGGGCGGGCAGGTGACGGTGGGAAATCTGCGGCAGCTCATTGAGAAACGCAGGCTGTACCCCGTGTTCTTCGGCGCGGCCCTGAAGAATCAGGGGATCTCGGAACTGCTGGATGGACTGGACGGCTATGCCCCGGAAAAAACCTATGGAGCGGACTTCGCCGCCCGGGTCTATAAGATCACCCGGGATCCCCAGGGCAGCCGGCTGACCTGGCTGAAAATCACCGGGGGCAGTCTTGCCGTCCGGGATTCGATCCGCTATCAGAACCGTCAGGGCGATACCCTGACGGAGAAGGCTGCCCAGCTGCGGCTCTATTCCGGTGAGAAATTCGAGACGCCGGACAGGGCAGCGGCCGGAACCGTTCTGGCCGTCACCGGCCTGACGGCCACCTGGGCGGGGCAGGGCCTTGGCGCGGAATCGGAACGGTTCCGCCCGGAGCTGGAACCTGTCATGACCTATCGGGTGGTTTTGCCCCCCAGGGCGGACCCCGCCGTGGTGCTGCCAAAGCTGCGGCAGCTGGAGGAAGAGGACCCCCAGCTGCACATCGCCTGGGACGGGAAGCAGATCGGGGTCCAGATCATGGGCCAGGTCCAGCTGGAGGTTTTCCAGAGCCTGGTCAGGCAGCGCTTTGGCCTGGACATTGCCCTGGAGGATCCAAGGATCTTTTATAAGGAGACCATTGAAAATACGGTGGAGGGCGTGGGCCATTTTGAGCCCCTGCGGCACTATGCCGAGGTCCATCTGCTTCTGGAGCCGGGAGAACCAGGCAGCGGCCTGATTTTCTCCACAGTCTGTCCCCAGGACGTGCTGGACCCGGCTTATCAGAGTCTGGTGCTGACCCATCTGGCGGAAAAGCAGCACAAGGGAGTCCTGACCGGCGCGCCCATTACGGATATGAAGATCACCCTGCTGGTGGGCAAGGCCCATCTCAAGCACACCGAGGGCGGCGACTTCCGGCAGGCGACCTACCGGGCGGTGCGGCAGGGACTGATGCAGGCGAAAAGTGCGCTGCTGGAACCCTGGTATGATTTCCGTATAGAGCTGCCCCAGGCGCAGATCGGCCGGGCCATTACGGATATCCGGGCCATGGGCGGTGTGCCCGGGTCCCCGGAGAGCCGGGAGAGCACGGCCATCCTGGAAGGACGGGTCCCTGCCGGGGAGATCCGGGACTATGCCGCCGTGCTGGCGGCCTATACCCAGGGACAGGGACGGCTGAGCCTGTCCATGCGGGGCTACGAGCCTTGCCACAACGCCAAACAGGTCATAGAGGCGGCGGCCTATGACCCGGAGGCGGATCTGGAAAATACCCCGGATTCCGTATTTTGCAGCCACGGGGCGGGCCATACGGTGAAATGGGACCAGGTGAAGGAATACATGCATCTGGAAAGCGGCCTGAAGGAGGAAAAGCCCCAGATGCGCCTCATGCCCGCCATAGACGACCAGGAACTGGAACGGATCATGGAGCGGGAATTCGGCCCCATCCGCCGCAGGCAGTATACGACGCCGAAAACCTCCGCCGCGGCGGAGGTGACGATCCGCACGCCAAAGGAAAAATGCCTGATCGTGGACGGCTATAATATGATCTTCGCCTGGGAGAGCCTGGCGGAGACGGCGAAAACAGACCTCTCCGCCGCCCGGCGGCATCTGACGGACGCGCTGACCAGCTACGCGGGCTTCACGAAAAATCGGGTCATTCTGGTCTTTGACAGCTACCGGCAGCCTGGCAGCGAAAAATACCGGGACGCCGGAATCCAGGTGGTCTTCACCCGGGAGGGGGAGACGGCGGACGCCTACATCCAGGCCCTGGCCCGGGACCTGGGCGGCAGCTACCGGGTCAGCGTGGCTTCGTCCGACGGCCTGGTCCAGCTCTCCGCCCTTGGCTCCGGCGTCCTGCGGGTCTCCGCGAGAGAACTGGAAGAGGAAGTCAGAAGGGCGAGGGAGGAAATGAAGAAGTACTATTAGCCCCAAAAAGCAGGATAATGTGCAGAAAATTGACAATTGACAATGTACAATTGACAATTATGGTGTCCCTGCGGGACATATTTGAATTGTTTCCGAAGGAAACACCTCAATTGTCAACTGTCAATTGTCCATTGTCAATTCGTATTCTGAGCGCCAAAAAATTCATACAAACATACAGGAGGATCTCACATGGCAACACAGCAGGAAATTGAAAAGAAGGTCAACGATCACATGGAGAAAACCGAGGAGCGGATCAAACGGTCCGAGGCGCGGGAGGCGAAAATTCAGCATATTTTCCGCCATGTGCTGCATATTATGGAAAAGCTCATTGCGATTTTTACGCTGATCGTGCTGCTGGGCGCTTTCGGCGAGCTGGTCCTGGAGCTGATCCGGCATCCCGGGTCCTCTTCGGATGTTTTGGGTTTCCTCCATGAGGTGCTGACCATTGTGGTGGGCCTGGAATTTGTGCGTATGCTGATCGACACTACCCCCGCCAACATTCTGGAGGTCCTGGCCGTGGCCATTACCCGGCATGTGATCCTGAGCCACGACGACCCCGTCAGCAACCTCCTGTCCGTGGCCTGTATTGCCGGACTGTTCGCCATCCGCCGGTTCCTGTTCCGCAGAAACGAACTGAAAGAGGAAATGGTGGACCGGGAGTAATGTATTTTTCCCAAACGGCAAAAAAAGGCAGCCTATTTTGCCCTTCCCGCGATTGACGGCGGGGGCGGAAGCTGATATGATAGACCCGTAAGCAAGAGGGGAAAATCCCAAAGGGATTTTCGGGAAGGAGGTTATTTCCGTGCATTTTTCTGCTTATGTCTGGCTGGTTCTGCTGATTCTTTTTCTGATGGCCGAAGGAGCCACCGTGGCGCTGGTGTCCGTGTGGTTTGCCGCCGGCGCGCTGGCGGCGGTGATCGCCGCCCTGCTGGGGGCGTCCATAGCCGTGCAGCTGGCGCTGTTCCTGGTGGTCAGCGTGGCGCTGCTTGCCATGCTGCGGCCCATTCTGAAAAGGTACGTGAACCCCAAGATCCAGAAAACCAATGTCGATTCCCTGATCGGAAAGGAATGCGTGGTCACGGAACCCATTGACAACCTGAAGGCCTGCGGCCGGGTAAAGGTGGGCGGCATGACCTGGAGCGCCAGAAGCGTTTCGGGAGAGGACATTCCTGTAGGAACCGTTGTGAAAATTTCCCGCATTGAGGGTGTAAAGCTTTTTGTGAAGCCCGCCCCGGTGCCGGAAGCCGCCAAGTAAAAAAGGAGGAAATTGTATGATCGCTTTGATTATCCTGATCGTTCTCGCGCTTCTCATCATCATTACCAACATTTCCGTTGTCCAGCAGTCCCGGGCCTACGTTGTGGAGCGGCTGGGCGCGTTCCACAGCGTGTGGAGCGTGGGTATGCACTTCAAGGTGCCTTTCATCGACCGGGTGGCCCGGAAGGTGAGCCTGAAGGAGCAGGTCCTGGACTATCCCCCTCAGCCCGTTATCACCAAGGATAACGTCACCATGCAGATCGATACCGTGGTGTACTTCCAGATCACGGACCCCAAGCTCTACTGCTACGGCGTGGAGCAGCCCATGATGGCAATGGAGACCCTGACTGCCACTACCCTGCGAAACATTATCGGCGACCTGGAGCTGGACCAGACCCTGACCTCCCGGGACGTGGTCAACACCAAGATGCGCGCCATCCTGGACGAGGCAACCGACCCCTGGGGCATCAAGGTCAACCGTGTGGAGCTGAAGAACATCCTGCCCCCCGCCGACATCCAGAACTCCATGGAGAAGCAGATGAAGGCCGAGCGTGACCGCCGTCAGTCCATCCTCCAGGCCGAGGGCCAGAAGAAGTCCGCCATTCTGATCGCCGAGGGCGAAAAGGAATCCGCCATTCTGAAAGCCGACGCCGAGAAGCAGGCCGCCATCCTGCGGGCCGAGGCTGAGAAGCAGGCTGCCATTCTGAAGGCCGACGGCGAGGCACAGGCCATCCGTGCCGTGCAGCAGGCGCTGGCAGATTCTCTGGAACTGCTGAACGAAAAGGCCCCCAACGACAGCGTCCTGAAGCTGAAGGCCATCGAGGCCATGCAGAAGGTCGCCGACGGGCAGGCTACCAAGATCATCATCCCCAGCGAGATGCAGGGGCTGGTGGGCCTGGCCAACGGCATTGTGGAAGGGACCAAACAGTAAAAGACATGCAGGGGGCGCAGCGGCGTAAAACCGCGCGCCCCCGATTTTGAAAGGAAGAGCCTTGTGGAAAAGAAGAAAAAGCGTTTTGTCCGCACCTATACCCAGGGCGCGTTCGGCACCACGGAGATTTGGGTGGACACCCAGACCGGCGTCAACTACCTGTTTCAGGCCAGCGGCTACGCCGGGGGCCTGACGGCCCTCCTGGACCGGGACGGCAAGCCCATTATCTCCCCGCTGCCGGTGCAGGAAGAGAAGTAAAAACGCGAAAAGAAGATGCCATTGCGCGGCTGCGTTTGCCCGCAATGGCATCTTTTTTACGCGCGGGATACCCGGGCCGGAGGCTATGGCTCCTCCGGCCCGGTCCCGCATGAAGACCGAAGTCTGCCTACATCGGTCGGTGGGAAGCGTGGTTGATTATTTGCGGCTCTGGGCCATGCGGCACAGGACGTTCAGAGCGTTTTCAAAGGCGGTGGTGGAGGCCCGGCCCTGACCGGCGCGGCCGAAAGCGGTGCCGTGGGCGGCGGTGGTGATGGGGTAGGGCTGGCCGCCGCTGATGGTTACGCCCTGGTCGAAGCCAACGGCTTTCAGGGCGATCTGTCCCTGGTCGTGGTACATGGTGACGACGGCGTCAAAGTCCCCCCGGAAAGCCCGCATGAACACCACGTCCGCGGGATATGGACCGGTAACGTTCCAGCCGAGACCCTGGGCCTCCGCAATGGCGGGGCCGATGACGTCCAGCTCTTCCCGGCCGCATTTTCCGTTTTCACCGTTGTGGGGATTCAGGCCGGAAACGGCAATCCGGGGTTCCTCCACGCCGAAAGCGCGGCTTGTGTCATGGGCAAGCCGGATCGACGCCAGAATTTCGGGGATATTCAGGTGGGCGCTGACGGCGCTGATGGGGATGTGGCTTGTGACCCGCACGGTCATCAGGTTCCCCAGCATATTGATCTCACCGTAGGCGTTGGGATTGCCCAAAAGATCCGCAATGAGTTCCGTCTCGCTCTCCTGGACCATTCCGGCCTCCTTCATGGCCCCCTTGTGCATGGGGCCGTACAGGAAGCCCGCGATTTTTCCGTCCAGACAGAGGCGGCAGGCGGCGTGGAACTGAGAAATGTCCCCTTTTCCGCAATAGGCGCTCATTTTGCCCATGACGACCTTTGCGGGATCCTGATCTCCCGTATCCCATACGGGCACGCCCTTTTCCCAATCGGCCCGGCTCAGGTCCGAAACGGCATAGTGGGGGTATTCGGCGTTGATAATGGCCAGCCCCTGCTCCAGGACGCGGATATCCCCGATGATTACCGGACGGCACTTTTCCGTCAGAACGCCGCTGACAAGGACCTTCGCCACGATTTCCGGCCCGACGCCCGCGGCATCCCCCAGGAGAATGCCCAGCACTTTCTTTTTCATGGCGCTGCCTCCTCAGCCGGAGATCTGGGTCCGGCGCTGCCGGATGAAGTCCAGCGCGCTGGCCCAGGCCTTTTCAAAGGAGCTGCGGAACCGGACCACAGGGCCGAAATCCTCATAGTCCTTGGGCTCGATGGCATGAAGCTCGTAGGCCTGACGGAATTCCGGCAGACGGCGGCACAGGGTGTCCGTGACCTCCAGGGGTATGGGGGCCAGAAAGCGCTGAACCACGGGGGGATCCTGCTCCAGCAGCTTGTCGGCGGTGCCCGCCCAGTTGATGGTGACGACCGCGTCCGCGCCGACCATTTCGGTGAAGTGGTGCAGTCCCCGGGCGCCGCCGCTTATCATGCCCACCGCGGGGGCGTGGGTCTTGGTGTACTGGTATATTTTCTTTGCCACGGCGATACCGGCCTGCCAGACGTAATCCTTTGGGATATCCGTGCCCTGGGCCGCCGCCGTCATGTGTTCGTCAAAAATGCCCGCGATGTGGGAGAAGTAGGCCACCGGGGGCCGCTCCATTCCCGCGGTGGCCCGGGTGTAGACGTCGCAGACGTCCGCGGCCTGCCGCAGGGCCATGACCTCCGTGGCATTGATGGCGTGGCCCTCCCGCAGGAGAATGTCAATGGCTTTCAGGCCCTCTTCCGTAGCCGGGACCTTCAGCATGATGTTGGGCAGACTTTCCGCGTTGAACCGGCCCCAGCGGACAATGCTTTCGCAGTCCTCGTGGAAGGGATCTCCCTGAATGCTTACGTAGCCGCATTTGCCGCCGGATTCCCGGTACAGGGGGAGAAAGGCCAGCGCGATCTCTTCCACAAGCGCCCGCTGAAGACGGATCAGGGCAACGGAATCCTCCGGCTCCTGCCGCAGGATCTCGTCCAGCACCTCTATGGCGTGGGCCTTGTCCGGACCCTGGAGCATTTTCCAGGTGTAGGCGGGATTCTGGGTGCAGCCGACCGCTCCGGCATCCAGAGCAAGTCGGGCCTGCTCCCGGGTCACATTGTTGATCCAGAAGCGGGTGGGTGTCTGCTGGGCTACGCGTTGAAAGTAGGTGTTCATAAATTTCTCCTTTCCGGAAGCTGCGGAATTTCGTCCGCCTTTGGGGGAAATTCCGGTGTGTCTCTGCGTGCGCCAGCCGGGACCGCGGCGGGGACTTCCGGGCCGGATCCTGACTGCAAGGCCATTATAATCCGGAGAGAAAAAATGTCAAATCCTGGATATGCGTCATTTATGCTGATTTTGTACATAAACAACGGTATAAAACGATATAGCAGAATTTTTGTCCTGCAATACGGAACTGTATTCTAATTTTACCAATTTTGAGAACAACTTTTCGTAAAGTTCGACGATAAGAAAATGGTTGATTTCCGCATTCGACAGTGTTACCATAAAAATGCGATATGAACAAAGCAAATTCTGTAATATCGCACAATCGACTTGCAATAATGTGGCCCGAGTGCGCATACAGGACCACGAAGAACAACCAAAAACAGAAAGGTCGAGAAAAATGGCAAAGAAAAAGACAATTATCGAACTGAGAAAGATGGTTGCCGCCGGTGAGAAGATCGTCTACCTGACAGGCTATGATTACCTGACCGCCAAATACGAGGAGCGTGCCGGTATCGATATGATCCTGGTGGGCGACTCTCTGGGCAACGTCATCCTGGGGCACGACAGCACCTTCCCCGTCACCATGGAAGACATGATTATGCACTGCAAGGCAGTCCGCAAGGGCGCGCCCAATACCTTCGTGGTGGGCGATATGCCTTTCATGTCCTACCAGGTGTCCGACGAAGAGGCCGTGGTCAACGCGGGCCGCTTCATCAAGGAAGCGGGCATGGACTGCGTCAAGCTGGAGGGCATCAACGACGCCGCTATTTCCCGGGTAAAGGCCATCAATGACGCCGGTATCCTGGTTATGGGCCACATTGGCCTGACGCCCCAGTTCAGCCTCCAGATGGGCGGCAACCGGGCACAGGGCAAGAGCTGCGACGCCGCTCTGAAGCTGATCGACGCCGCCAGGAAGTTGGAAGAGGCCGGCGCGTGCTCCATTCTGGTGGAGGGCGTTCCCGCCATCGTTGGCAAGGCCATTACCGAGCAGGCCAATATTCCCATTCTGGGCATCGGCGCCGGTTCCTACACCGACGGCCAGCTGCTGATTTTCGCGGACATGGTGGGCTATTTCGACGATTTCACCCCCAAGTTCGTCAAGCGCTACGGCGACGTGGGCGGCGAGCTGCTCCGCTCCTTCACCGCGTACGCCCAGGAGGTACGGGCCGGTCAGTTCCCCGACGATTCGATCCATTCCTACAAGATCAGCCCCGAAGAGGCCGCGGCCCTGGAAGAGGCCCTGAAGTCCCGCTGATCCCTTTCCCCATTTCCTGCCCCGGGAAGCGCCGCTTCTCTGAGCCGGAGCGGATCTGCGGCCCGGGGTGGGGAAAAGCCGCGTAACAAAGAGCAAGGATCTGATGTTGTTTTATATTGCCGGACGATTGGATTGCTTGCATAAAATGAAGGGCATTTTTTCGTAACAGTTCACAAACGAAAACCATTGAAAATTAAAAATACAGATGGTAACATACGAGTATACGGCAATAGCAATGTCAGCTTTATAATATCGAACAAAAATAGGGGGATCGTTACGTATGAAGATCAATAAGGAGCTTTGCGTAAACTGCGGCATGTGCATCAACCGCTGCCCGGTTTCCGCAATCAGGAAGGTGGACAAGGTCGTGGATATCGACTTTGACGCCTGTGTAGAATGCGGCGTTTGTCTGCGTTCCAATGTGTGTAAGAAAAAAGCCATCTATCAGCAGCCGCTGGAGTATCCCCGTTCCGTGCGCAGCTTGATGAGCGATGTGCTGACCATTGCCCCGGAGTCCGGCATTTCCGGCCGCGGCACCGAGGAGATGAAGACCAACGAGGTAACGGGCCGCTTCCCGGACGGCACCATCGGCATCGCCGTGGAGCTGGGCCGTCCCTGCTACGGCGCGCGGCTGTATGACGCCGAGAAGATCGCCATGGCCGTGGCCGCCAAGGGCGTGGAGTTTGAGCCATGCAACCCTGTCACCACCATGATGAGCGACCCCAAGACCGGCAAATTCAAGGAAGAGCTGCTGAACGAAAAGGTCCTGTCCGCGATCGTGGAGATGTCCGTCCCCTATGAAAAGGCGGAGGAGATCCTCACCACCATTTATGAGACGGCCAAGACCCTGGATTGCTTCCTGAGCCTGGATATCTGCTCCAAGGTGGATAAGAACGGTAATCTGCCCAGCATGGAGATCGTGAAGAAGATGGGCGTATGGTGCTCCGAGAACGGCAAGACCAACGTCGGACTGGGCCGCCCCCTCTACAAGGGCTGATTCGAAGGAGGTAACACAATATGTCTCATACACTTCACCGTGTCGGCACCAGAGAGAATCTGGCCCACGACTTTGTATTCCTGTGCATGCCCAGTAAGGACATCAACCATGTCGGCTCCCATGTGCCCCTGCGCCGGTTCTTTGAGCTGTGCGAAAAGAACCACTGCGTCACTATGGGCGACTGCCGGGGCGGCAACGAATGGTACCAGAAGGAAAAGTACCATCTCAACGACAATCTGGAAGGCCGTCAGCACATGATCGAAAATGTGGAGGACCGCGCTGTTATCACCGCCACCTTCAAGAGCGAGGAAGACGTAGTCAATATGCTCAAGGATCTGAAGAAAGAGGATCTGGGCATGTCCATCGTCGTCTCCGGTCTGGTGGACCGGGTCAAGGAGTGCAGCCATAAAGCGGGCCTGGAGCCTCATACCGTGGAGCATTCCCTGGGCCGCATCGGCCGCACGGACCTGCTGCCTCCCAACGAGATCCTGGAGATCGCCACCATGTGCGGCCACTCCATGGTTTCCGTAAACTTCATCAATGAGATGATCGAAAAGTGCCGCAAGGGCAAATGCACCCCCGAGCAGGCCGCCGCGGAGCTGTTCAAGCCCTGCATGTGCGGCATCTTCAACACGGACCGGGCCGCCATGCTGATCCGGACCATGATCGAAGCTGAGAAGTAAACGACACACCTATTATAATGTAGAAATAGAAAGGAACTCTGACATGAAAAAGTATATCGCGTTGCTCCTGTCCTTAGCCCTGGTGCTTACTGTCTTCGCCGGCTGCCAGAGTCAGTCCTCCGGCACCGCCACAACGGCGGCGGCTGCAAGCGGCGATACCACCGCTGCCACAGAAGAAGCTGTTGCGATTCCCGATGGGAAGGTCACGCTCCGTATTGGCACTTCCGCCTCTGATACCTCCGCGATTACCCAGGGCGCTCAGTGGTTTGCGGATAAGATGAATGAGCGTACCGGCGGCCTGGTAACTGTGAAGGTTTATCCCAGTGACTCCATCTCCGGCGGCGCGCAGGCAAAGGGCATCGAAATGCTGATGGATGGCTCTGCCGACATGACGTTCCATTCCAACCTGATTTACTCCACTCTGGACGAGCGTACGAACGTTATCTCCCTTCCCTGGATGTTTGATGGATACGAAGATGTGGACGCAACTCTGGCGGGTCCTGCCGGAGACGCGATTGCGGATATTCTGGATTCCTATGGGATCAAGGTGCTTGGCTTTGCCCAGAACGGCTTCCGTCAGCTGACCAACAACGTTCGCGAGGTGAAAACTGTTGCCGATCTGGAGGGTTTGCAGATTCGTATCAACAACTCCCAGATGCAGCTGAACCTGTTTAAGGCGCTGGGCGCGGATCCTCTGAACATGAACTTCCCGGAAGTGTTCACCGCTTTGCAGCAGGGTTCTATTGACGGCCAGGAAACCCCCATTGACGTTACCTATTCTTCCAACATTCACGAGGTTTCCAAGTATCTGTCCGTGTGGAATTACATGTACGATGCGTTCATTCTCGGCATCAACAAGAAGACCTTTGAGGGCTTCTCTCCTGAATTGCAGGAAATTATCGTTCAGACGGCGGCGGAAGCCTGCGAGTATCAGCGGAACCTTATCCGTACGAACGAGGAAAAGCAGCTCGAGGAAATCGAGGCAAGCGGTGTAAAGGTTACAAAGTACGAGGACTTGGATATCGCCGCATTTAAGGATGCCGCGGAAGTTATCTACACTGAATATGAGCCCATCGTAACCACCGAACTGCTGAAGCTGTTCCGTGGAGAATAAGAGTAATACTCTATGAGGGCGGGAAATCCGCCCTCATTCTGATTCCCGGAGGTATTTTATGAAAAAGATCGATAAATTTTTAGATCATGTGGAAGAAATCATTCTGGTGATTTCCCTTTCCATAATGCTGGCAATCACATTTGGCAATGTGCTTTCCAGAAAGCTTCTGCACTTCTCGTGGGCCTTTGCTGAGGAATTGACGGTCATTCTGTTTATCTTCTCTTCTCTGATTGGCGCCGCGATTGCAGCGAAAAAGGGCGGCCTTATTGGATTGACGCTGCTGTTTGATATTTGCCCTCCCAAATTTCGCAAAATTTTCCATGCTGTACTGCTGGTAACATCCGCTTTCTTCACGTATATCATGGTTTACTACGGCATTGATATGGTGATTTCCGAGTACAAGAGCCAAATGACCACGCCTGCGCTGGGTCTCCCGGAATGGATTTTTGGCTTGGCGATACCCGTTGGCTGCGCTTTCCTGGGCTTCCGGCTGATGCAGTTTTCCGTTAAAGAGATTTTGAAGAAGGGAGATGCCACGTAATGGATCCGACAATCATTCTGTTCGCTGTATTCCTGTTCCTGATGCTCATGAACGTTCCCATTGCGCTTTGCCTGGGCGTATCCTCTATTGTAGGTATTATCGTTATGGGTGTGCCGCTGTCTGTCGTGCCTATGCAGGTATACGCGGGTATCGGCAAGGCAACATTGCTTGCGATTCCGTTCTTTATTCTGGCTGGCGTAATCATGGACCGGTCCGGCATCTCAAAACGCCTGATTAATCTGGCTGACGCGCTTGTTGGACATAAAACCGGCGGTCTTGCCATCGTATGCGTTATTGTCTCCTGTTTCTTTGCGGCCATTTCCGGCTCCGGCCCCGCTACGGTAGCGGCGTTGGGTGCTGTGATGATTCCCGCAATGATTGAGGCAGGCTACGGCACGGAGAATTCCGCCGCCCTGATGTCCGCCTCCGGCTCCATCGGAATCATCATTCCGCCGAGCATCCCCTTTGTTGTGTACAGCGGTATTTCCGGTGTATCTGTCAGCCGCATTTTTATGGCCGGTATTGTTCCCGGCATCCTCATGGGTGTGGCACTGGCTGTCGCTGCTCTGATAATCCTTAAAAAGAATCATCAGAAGGTCGTCCAGCAGAAGAAAGCCAGCGGCGCGGAGAGATGGGCTGCTTTTAAGGACGCGCTCTGGGGACTGTTGATGCCGGTAATCATCCTGGGTGGCATTTACGGTGGATTCTTTACACCTACGGAAGCTGCCGCTGTTGCCGCGGTTTATGGACTGATCGTTGGATTGTTCGTCTACCGGACCATCAAGCTGAAGGACCTGTTTGACATTTTCAAAGAGGCTGCAATTTCCTCCGGCGGTATTATGCTGATTGTCGGCTGTGCCGGTCTGTTTGCCTGGTTGTGCCAGTCTGAGGGCATTACCCGCACCGTGTCCGCCGCTCTGGGTGGAATCGCGACAAATCAGTTTACGTTCCTGATTTTGGTGACAATCATCTTCCTGATTGCGGGCTTCTTCCTGGAAGCAACCTCCGCCATGTATATTCTGGTTCCGATCGTTCTTCCTGTCGCAAAGGCGCTGGGCTACGATTATACCGCGCTGGGTGTTATCATCAGCATGAATATGGCAATCGGACAGATCACACCTCCTGTGGGCGTGAACCTGTACGTTGCCTGCAATATCAGCAATATTACCCTGAAGGAGATCAGTAAGAAGATTGTTCCGTATGTAATCGCACTCTTGATTACACTCCTGCTTGTCTCCTTTATCCCCAGTATTGCGATGTTCCTGCCGACAATTCTGCACGCGTAAAGAAACGCGCATTTTTGAAAGGAGGTCCGCATATGGCATACAGAATACTTACAGCCAAAACGGTGATTAACGGCGGTGAACTGAAGCCGGAGAACGGATACGGCATTTTAATCCATGATTCCGCAATTGAGGAAATTGCGCCGATTGAAGCGCTGAAAAAGAAGTGCCCCAATGTCCCGGTTTCCGATTATGGAGAGGCGACCATCCTTCCGGGTCTGATTGACTGCCATACTCACCTTGACTGGGACTGCCTGATTCCCAATTATGTGAATGAGTCCCAGGGGTCGGAAAGCCGATTGACCCTGATTGGAATTGAGGGCATGCGGAGAGATCTTCTCAGCGGCGTTACGTCCGGACGATACATGGGCGGCCATTACTACCTGGATGTTCAGTTCCGCGAATATGTTGAAAAAGGATATGTAAAAGGCCCCAAAGTCAAGGCAGCCGGATTGGGCATGCGTTCCTCTGCCGGGCATGGTTTCCTGGGTATCGCGGCGGATGGAGAGCAGCAGATCATTTCACAGGTTCGGGAAAATCTGCTGCATGGTGTGGACTGGATGAAGTTCTACAGCACGGGCAGTCATTTGAATCCGTCCGGCTTCCCCAGCAGCTTCTATACCAAGCACGAAACAGAGCTGATTATCGATATGGCCCACCGGTGCGGCATTCCGGCCACGTCTCATTGCGTAGGCGGCCCCGGAATGACGGATGCAATCGAAGCGGGCATTGATTGCCTGGAGCATTGCTATTTCGTGGAGGACAGCCATATTGAACAGATGCTGAAGAAGGGGACCCATGTCTGCCTGACCATGAGCGAATACTTCACGATCAAAGAGCATATGCCCGCCGCAATGGCCGCAAAATTTGAAAAATATCGTCCGATTGTACACATGGCAATGGAAAAGCTGATAAAAAGCGGCGTTCCATATGTCCTGGGAACAGACGGAATGCACGGCCATCTGTGGGAAGAGGGGAAATACCTTGTGGAACATGGCGGAACGCCCCGGGACGCAGTTCGTGCGCTTACTGTTGATGCCGCAAAGCTGATAAAAACCGATCATCAGGTGGGATCTCTGGACACCGGTAAATCGGCGGATATCCTGGTTGTGGAGGGAGATCCGCTTTCCGATGTTTCCGCTTTGAGCAAGGTCATTGCCGTCTGGCAAAATGGTACGCTTGTAACTGCCTGAAAAGCAGAGAAATACGGGCTGGTATAATATCAATCCAAATTTGTGCGTTTGCGCCAATAGGAATTCCCCATTTACAGACAAGAAAGTCTACGGAACAGGTGCAGCGGCCTTTGCGGGCGCTCTGCTCTTGCGGCAGCTTGCAAACCTCAAAGTTTTGTGGTTCCTGGAAAATCAAGAAAACCGACGGACGAGAGTCAAGCCTTCCCCTGGGAGGGGAAGGTGCCGAGCGAAGCGAGGCGGATGAGGTCGAGACTTCGAGTTATATACCGTCTCTGTTTTATCCCTCCAGCCTCAACCTCATCCGGCCTGCGGGCCACCTTCCCCTCCCAGGGGAAGGCTTGGGGTTTCCGCTTTCAGGGTATACGTTCAACTCTTGATT
>CAVLCF010000029.1:0-6799 GCA_963661735.1 bacterium
CACTGTTATCCTACACACCGTTGCCATTGGTCAATTGCTTAACTTAATGGCATTGGTCTGCGCACTGCCTCGCAATGACATCCTTCTCTTAACCCTGCCTTGACGTATTCCAGGGAAAACGATATAATACTATGGAAAAAGGGGGAATTTGTGATGGAACAAACCCAATGGTACAAAAACGCGGTATTTTATCAGATCTGGCCCCGCAGCTTCCGGGACGGAAACGGGGACGGCATGGGCGACCTGTACGGGGTGCTGGAAAAGCTGGACTATATCAAGAGCCTGGGCTGCGACGGCATCTGGTTTTCGCCCCTGTACCCCTCTCCCGGGGCGGACTGCGGCTATGATATTTCCGACTACATGGACATCGACCCGCAGTTCGGCGGCATGGAGGCATTCAAGGCCGTGCTGGAGGGGGCCCACAGCCGGGGCATGAAGGTCATTATGGACCTGGTGGTGAACCACACCAGCGATGAGCACGAGTGGTTCCAGAAGAGCCGCCGCCGCATTGAACCCTACACGGACTACTATATCTGGCGGCCTGGGAAGAAAAACGGGAAGCTGCCCAACAACTGGGACTCCCATTTTGAGGGCAAGGCCTGGACCTATGACGAGGTGCGCAAGGAATACTATATGCACCTGTTCGCCGTGAAGCAGCCGGACCTGAACATGGACAATCCCCTGGTCCGGGATGAGGTCAAGAAGATCATGCGCTTCTGGCTGGATATGGGGGTAGACGGCTTCCGGGAGGATGTTATCACCTTCATTTCCAAGAAGAAGGGCCTGCCCAGCGACCATCTGCTGCCGGTGTACAAGGGCATCTTTATGTACAACCACGGCCCCAGGATCCACGAATATCTGACGGAATTCCAGAACGACGTGCTTCTGAACTACGACTGCATGACCCTGGCCGAGGCCCCCATGGTCACGCCCAGGATCGCCCTGAAATACATCCGGGAGGGCAAGGGTCAGGAATTCAGCATGATGATCCAGAACGAGACCATGTGCGCAGATTGCTTCTTCCAGGACTATTTCCCCAGAAAATTCTCCCTGCGGAAGCTGAAAAAGGCTTTCCGGAACTGGCAGGACAAGCTGGACGGCAAAGGCTGGAATATGCTCTTCCTGGAAAACCACGACCACCCCAGAATTCTTTCCCGTTACGGCGACCCTGAATACCGGGAGGCCAGCGGCAAGATGCTGGCGGCCATGTACCTGTTCCAGAAGGGCACGCCCTTTGTTTACCAGGGCCAGGAGATCGGCATGGTGAACTGGCATCCCAGCGATCCGGAGATGTACGAGGATGTGGCCACCCGCTACTACTATGCCCACCACAACCAGAAGGCCAGCCCCCGGGCCAGGCTCCACAAGCTCTGGCGCTGCTCCCGGGATTCCTCCCGGACGCTGATGCAGTGGGACGCTACGGCGAACGGCGGCTTCACCACGGGAAAGCCCTGGTTCTATGTCAACGACAATTACAAGGAAATCAATGTAGCGCAGCAGGATGGGGACCGGGATTCCATCCTGAACTTCTACCGCCTGGCCATCGGCCTGCGCAAGCGGCTGTCCTGCGTCCGCTGGGGCAAGTACCGGGAGTACTCCAAAGGCTCCGGGTGGCTGTACCAGTACTCCATGCAGGACGACCGGCAGAGAATTCTGGTCATCTGCTCCTTCAGCAATCAGAAGAAAAAATACAAGGCCCCGGCGGGCTTCTATCTGGATACCGGCAAGCTGATCCTGTGCAACTACAGCGACCCCGCGCCGGGTGAGCTGAAGCCCTACGAGACGCGGGTGTACCTCTGGTAAAAGCGCCGGCTGCCCGGCGGGAGCCAAGCCTTCCCCTGGGAGGGGAAGGTGCCGAGTGAAGCGAGGCGGATGAGGTCGAGGCCTCAAGCTATATACTTACCC
Organism: bacterium; assembly: GCA_963661735.1. Lineage (GTDB taxonomy): Bacteria > Bacillota > Clostridia > Oscillospirales > Oscillospiraceae > Faecousia. The sequence continues at coordinate 1,906 of CAVLCF010000029.1, forward strand.
CGTTTTATTTGCCCAGCGTCAACCTCATCCGGCCTGCGGGCAGCCTTTCCCAGAGGGGGGCTTTCGTTTTATATGAAAAATGGCATTGCGAACCGGTAGGTACGCCGGTTTCGCAATGCCATTTCTGTTTCGGGACTAGACGGTGATCTCGCTGCTGTGGATGGTGACGGATTCAATGAAGCTGCCGCTGGCGCTATAGACGCTGACCGCTGTTTCGGTCCGGTAGGTGCCGGGGTAGAGGTAGCGCTGGCCGGAGCAGGAGGCGGAATATGAGTCGGAGTCCGTCAGGGTGGCGTAGGGGTCCCAGCCGGAGGAGGCGCTGGGGTTGGCGCGCTGCAAGGTAACGGTAATGGAAATTTTTACGTTGCTGTTGGCTCTGGCGCTTCCGGAAAACGTATACGTCCCGCCGCCGGCAGGGTCCAGATCTGCCCGGCAGGTGGTAAGGGCTTCATACCTGGGGGAGACGGTGGGGACACGGTCGGAATCCAGGTTCTCAGCGGAGGCAAATAGGGACACGCAGGGAAGCAGCAGGGACAGGACCAAAAGCAGCGAAATGATTTTTTTCATAAAAATACCCCTTTCTGTTTTTCGGGAAAAACCCGTCTGTATATATGAGACGCAGACCGGAATAAACGCAACAGTTAAAAGGCAAATAATTCGGCGATCTGTATCACATCCGCCACGGAGGTACTTACGCTGATCTCTACCAGATAGTCGTTTTTGACCATAGTCAGCACATAGGCATCCACTCTGGTATCCTGCGCGATCCTGGTGGGAACGCCCTGGATCATCGGTTCGGAGAGGGGTTCCATCCCCTCTGTATTGACGGCTATAGTTCCCGAATTGCTGACACTGTCGATGGCAATAAATATGCGGTCTGTCTCATCGCTGCCGGAGGTGTAAACGAGATACCAGCTTTTGCCCGGAACGATATCGACGCTTTCCAGCTGATACCCATCCGGGATCCATGTGGGATAGATGGGGCAGTCCCAGTCCTCGGGGACCAGGTATTGATCCGCTGTCTGAACGGTGCTTGGCACGAGAATGGCATGGCTGGGGTTCCGTTTGGCGAGGAAGAAATTGTTGATTGGTTCCCGGGCGGCTTCCACGGTGCCATAAATGCCGCCCAGCAGCAGTCCCGCTGTAAGCAGAGTAATAGCGGCGCCACGACCGACCTTGCGCAGAGACGAGAGCGCCCTGCGGCGGGCCATATGGGCTTTCAGCGCCTTTTTGGTGCTTTGGGCCATATTTTGCAGCCATGCTTCGTCCACCTGCGCGGACCGGGAGGCCTCCCAATCCCGCAGCAGCCCGGAATCCACCAGCCGGGCTGCCTCCTGCATGAAGCGTTCGTCATAATAGGCCCGCTCCATATCGCGGGTAAATCCTTCGCTCATTTTATGGCCTCCTCTCCGGTAAGCTCTAAATAGGTCTTTTTCAGCTTTGTTCTGGCCCGTGTCAGGATCATGCGCACGCTGGGCGCGGAAATGCCGATGACCCCGGAGATGGCTTCGTCCGATTGGTTATAGTAGTATTTCATAAGAATTGCCGTTTGAAATTTTTCCGGCAGCCGGGCTACGCATTCTTTCAGAATGGCCGTGTTCTCTGCCTGAATGATGCGGTCCAGCATTTCGTCAGGCACGGTGTCCGGGCAGTCCACTTCTTCTATGAATAGGGTGCTGCCCCTTTTGGCGGCGGAACGCAGGCACTCGTGCTTGACAATGGCCAGACAGTAGCGGAACAGGCGCTGCTCGTCAAAATCGCGGAGATTGTCGTAATATTTGAGGATCGCCTCCATGGCGTTCTGGACGCCGTCCTGGGCGCAGTCGTAGTCATGAACGATGGAATAGGCAAATCTGCTGAAATCAAGAATGTGCTGCTCAAAAAAGGATTCCAGAAATTCCGAATCCGGGGAGTTGTGCTGAAAGGGCACGGTAGGTTCCTTCTCTCTAACTTGCGCGGAGCAAAAAATGTCGGTTTTTCTGTTGCAAAATGTGGGCCCGACGCCTCTTCTTACAAAAGGGGGCTTCGGAGGCAGAAATGGAAGAGAACGTATATGACAACCAAAAAGCGAGAGAGCTTCTGGAAGCGCTGGGCATTCCGTCTTACCTGCGGGGGTATCAGATGACGCTGCTGGCGCTGGAGTATGTCGCGGATAATCCGCAGCGCATCCATGCGGTCAGAAAAGAAATCTTTCCGGCCATGGCAGAGCGGCTGAAATGCGGCTCCACAGCGGTGGAGGGGGCAATTCGACGCACGTCCGAGAGAGCCTGGAAAACAAATCCCGATGTGGTCCGGGGATTTTGCGGGGAAGAGCGGAACAGCAAGCAGCAGCCCCGGGAATTTCTCTGGGCGCTGTATCAGGCCTGCTGCAAATAGCCCTGCCGCCGTCAAAAACAAAGAGAAGCAACCACCAACCCCACAGTCTCCGGTTACTTCTCTGTAATCAGGCGGGGAACTGACCTCTTGGCAGCACCCTTTGTACCTATACTACACCCAAATATGTTTTTTGTCAACCGTCCTGCCGTTTTGTTTCCCGGCAGGGCGGTTTTCAGCGTTTTTTCCTGTCCAAAAAAAGGCGCAGCCCCCAGCTGAGCAGAAAGCCGAAACATACGCCGCCAAAATCGATCCAGACGTCAATAAGACTGGAGCCACGGCCGGGGGAGAAAATCTGGATCGTCTCATCCAGACATGCGGCGGCCAGGCCAAGAAGCAATGGCGGGGTAAGGCGTTCCCGGCGTTTCAGGTTTCTCCACAGGCCGGTCAGGAAAAAGCCCAGGGCGGTGAATTCCGACAGATGGGCCAGCTTGCGCAGCACCAGCTGCCCCTTGACCCCGAACAGGACGAAGAGCCCCGCAACTATCTCAAAAATGCCGCCGCTTATCTCCCCGGAAACGTCCCCGGGCACAAAGGAATTGCCCCAGATAAAAGCCAGGGTCAGAACGACCAGGCAGACATACATGGGCAGGTGCCTGATTTTCTTCATAGCACGCCCAGGTGCTCCAGCAGGATCTTGACGCCCAGCAGGATCAGAATGACGCCGCCCACAATTTCGGCTTTCTTTTCGTATTTGCTTCCAAAAACGGAGCCGACCTTGACGCCGATGGCGGAGAGCACGAAGGTGGTTGCGCCGATCAGCAGCACCGCCAGATAGATATTGCTGACGCCCGCCATGGCCAAAGAAATGCCCACGGCCAGGGCGTCAATGGAGGTGGCCACGGCCATAACAAACATGGTCTTGACGGACAGGTCCGCGTCGGTTCCCTCGCCCTCGTCTTTACTCAGGGCCTCCCGCAGCATGTTGATGCCGATCAGCACCAGCAGGGCAAAGGCGATCCAGTGGTCAATGGCGGAAATGGCTTCAATGAACAGCGTGCCCAGGAAGTAACCGATCAGAGGCATCAGTGCCTGAAAGCCGCCGAACCAGGCGCCGCAGATCAGCATGGCCTTTATGGGGGCCTTTTTCATGGCCAGCCCCTTGCACACGGACACCGCAAAGGCATCCATACTCAGGCCCACGGCCAGAATGAACAGTTCGATAATTCCCATAAAAAGGTCTCCTTTGTAAAATAATCGCATTTCTGCGGACCGGAAACACGGGGATTTGCAATGGCAGCCTTTCCCGCCCAGGGAAAGACATGGGTCACAGCAGCCCGCAGATCAGGTTGATCACAAATACCGCCGCGCTGCTGCTGAGGGCGACGACAACCAGGCTTTTGCCCAGGTACGCCAGCACCACGGCTACGGCCAGCGCGCCGATGCCGGCGGCCAGGGTCCCGGCGCTGGTGAGGATGGCGGGAAAGGTCATGGCCGTCAGGCAGGCATAGGGGACATAGTAGAGGAAGGACCGGAGGAACCGGCTCTTGATGGGCTTGCGGAAAATGGTCAGGGGCAGCATCCGGATGAGGTAGGTGGTCAGGGCCATGGCCCCGATGTAGACGTAGATATTCATAGGGCCTCCTCTTCGGAAATGGGGAACAGAGCCGCGCAGACCCCGGCCGCCAGCACGGTGCAGACAACGATGGCGATACCGGCAGAGACCTTCTCAAACGCGGGAACCCAGTCCAGCAGGCAGCTGCATACCAGGGCGATCACAACGGCCAGGAGCACAGGCCGTTCTTTTTTTGCCGGGGGAATGACGATGGCGATGAACATACCGTAGAGCATGACCCCCAGGGCCGTGCGGATGGCCTCCGGCAGGATGGACCCGGCCAGACCGCCCAGCACCGTGCCCGCTGTCCAGCCCAGGAAGGGGAGCAGCCCCAAACCCAGAAGATAGGGCACCGTCAGCGGCCCCTTCCGGGACATGGCCAGGGCGAAGATCTCGTCCGTATTCATAAAGGCCACCAGAAGCCGGGGGAGCAGTCCGATTTTTTCGCCCATCCGCTGGCTCAGGGCCAGGCTCATGAGGGCGTAGCGGCTGTTGATGATGAGCTGGGTCAGGATGACCTCCCACAGCCCGGCCCCCGCCAGGATCAACGTCAGCCCGGCGAACTGCCCGGCACTGGTAACGTTGGTGGCGGAGATCAAAAAGGCGTCCAGCACCCGGATGCCCTGGGAGGCGGCCAGCGTTCCGAAGCCGAAGCTCACGGAAAGATAGCCCATTCCTACCGGCATCCCCCGGCGGACACCCAGGGAATATTCGTTCCAATTCACGGCGGTTTTCTCTTTTCTGCGCAGGATGGTCTTGTTATTCTAGCGCGTTTTGGACGGTTCGTCAAGGGAAATTGTTGTGAAAATACAGGGCAGCCAAATCGGCTGCCCTCAGCGTGTCAAAAAAGCCTCGCAGAGTTTGCCGACGGAAGTCGGCAAAAAAATTGAATCATTTTCTGTCGGGGCGTGTGATATGTACCCCTAAAACTGGACACCCAGCAGCGGGGGAGTTTTCGTGAAATAC
>CAVLCF010000030.1:0-3350 GCA_963661735.1 bacterium
GGGGGAGCTGGCGTGCGCAGCACGACTGAGAGGGTACCAGCGGCGGAATCCCCATGAAAGCCTCTGCATAGCAGCCCTCTCAGTCACGGCGTTTCCGCCGTGACTGCTCTCCCATAGGGAGAGCCAAGGGATACGGCAAATCTTGATTTGCCGCACAGCACAGAAGGAGAACCCCATGAGAAAGAGAAAACGCCTTGCCAGAGAAGAGGTCAAGCGCTGGAAAAAGGCCCTGCGGGAATATGACCGGATCACAGAGCACGATGTGGTCTCCCCGGTGGAGGCACAGTCGGAACGGATACTGACGGCTCTGGACGCGGCCCAGCCGGAATTGCAGACCCTTTACCAGGACCTTGCGGAGGCCGAAAACCCAAAGGACTACGGCGAGGAAGTCATGCACCGTCTCCGCTCCTACCGCCGGGCGTCTATTAACCTGGGTAAGGCCAACAGCACCCTGCTGGAAAATTACGACGAGCTGTCGGCCCGGTGGGATGACCTGAACCGACAGCCCCATTTCAGGCTCAAGCCCCCGGCAAACTCCGTAATTGACCTGGAGGAGACCCGCAGCGACCACTTCGCCGCCGGTATGAATCTCTATAAGCTCCTTCTGGTCTGCTTTATCGGCTGCTTCGGCGGCGTCGTGATTGAGTTGGCCTGGTGCCTGCTGACCAACGGCTACCTGGAAAGCCGGTCCGGCCTGGTGTACGGCCCCTTCAACATGGTTTACGGCGCAGGCGCGCTGGTGCTGACCGTCGCGCTGTACCGCTACCGGAACCGGGGCAAGTGGCTGTCCTTTCTGGGCGGCTTCCTTGTGGGCAGCGCCCTGGAGTATTTCTGCTCCTGGGCACAGGAGATGCTTTTCGGCTCCGTCAGCTGGGACTACAGCCACATGCCCTTTAACATCAATGGCCGTATCTGCCTGATCTACTCCGTATTCTGGGGATTTTTGGGTATTTTCTGGGTAAAGACGCTCTATCCTATGATGGCCCAGCTGATTCTGAAAATACCCAATAAGGCCGGAAAGATCCTGACCTGGGCGTTGACCGCTTTCTTCGTCTTCGACTGCGTAATGACGCTGCTGACCGTTTTCCGCTGGTCCCAGCGGGTGGACGGCATTGCGGCCTCCAATGCTTTCTGGGCATTCATCGACACCCGCTTCCCGGACAGCCGGATGCAGCGGATCTTTGCCAATATGGTGTTCCGATAATCTTCAAGGCTCCCTGACCGGGAGCCTTTTTCCTGTTGTTTTCCTGAAATATCTATGGTATAATCAGGAAAAACGCAAGAAGCGGAGAGATACTATGAACCAGAACTTCCGTTCCTCCCTGCATGGGTTCAACCGGCAGGATGTCGCCAATTATCTGGAATATCTGAATAACCGCCACGCGGCCCAGGTGAACCAGCTGAATACGGATCTGGAGGAGCTGCGCCGTCAGGCCCAGGCCCCGGCGGTGGATCCCCAGCGGCTGATTCTGGAGGCCCGGTGCCGGGAACTGGAGCAGCAGCTTCGCCAGGCCCAGACGGAACGGGACGAGGCCCTGTCCCAGAAGGAGGAAGCCCTGCAAAAGCTGGAAGACGCCAGGCGGGACCGGGAGGACGCGCTGCTTCGCACCAGTGGGGAAAAGCTGGACGCCAACCGGGAACTGGAAGCCTATCGCCGCGCCGAGCGCACGGAGCGGGTTGCCCGGGAACGGGCCGAGCAGGTCTACAGCGAGACCGGCGCCGTGCTGACCCAGGCCTCCAACCGCATCGATTCCGCCCTGCGGCAGATGAACGGCATTTCCCGGCAGGTATCCACCCAGCTGGACACCCTGCAAGCCGCCATTTCCTCCAGCCGCCTGGCTTTGCAGGACGCGGCGGATACCATTGAAAAGCTGAAGCCCGGAAGATGAAAAAATTGACAATTGACAATTGACAGTTGACAATTAGGAAGCTTTTTGGGGAAGCAATGCCAGGAACATTTGAAATTCGTCCCGTAGGGACACAATAATTGTCCATTGTGCATTGTCAATTGTCAATTCACTATCCCTACAGGTTCCGATTTACATGCAAGCTCCGCCCCCACGCTTTGGGGGCATTTTTTATGAGAGGAAACGTATATGGAACTGCGAAAGCCGGATTTTTACGATACCTTCCGCTGCGTTGCCGGGGGCTGTCCGGACAGCTGCTGCAAGGAATGGGATGTGGCGGTGGATGCCGAAAAGGCCGCCTTTTACCGGGGGCTGCCCGGGGACTTGGGGGATCGCCTGCGGAAATTTCTGAAAGACGAAGAAGGAGAAACCTACCTGACGCTGGAAGCAAACCGCTGCCCCATGTGGCGCGCCGACGGCCTGTGCCGCATCCAGGCGGAGCTGGGGGAAGCGGCCCTGTGTACGACCTGCCGGGATTTTCCCAGGCTGCGCCATGATTACGGCAACTTTATGGAGCTGGGTCTGGAGCTCAGCTGCCCGGAGGCGGCCCGGATCCTCCTGTCTCAGGAAGACTGGCGGTGGATCTCCCGGGGACAGGCAGAGGAAGCGACGGACTACGACCCCCGGGATATGGAGATCCTTCTGAAAACGCGGCGGGAAGCCATGGACCTGACGGCGACGGCAGCGGAACCGCTGGCCGCGCTGCTGCTCTATACCTACCATGCTCAGGCTCTGCTGGATGGCGCGCCGGAACCGGCCTTTGATCTGCCGGGGGCTATGGAGGCAGCCGCTGCCCTGGAACAGGCCCCGGACGAAGCGGCGTTTCTGGATGTGTTCCAAAATCTGGAGACCCTGACCCCCGCCTGGCGGGGACGGCTGAACGCGCCCAGCCCCCGGCCCCTTCAAAAGGAGGACCGGGCCATGCTGCGTTATCTCATCTCCCGCTACTGGCTCCAGGCCGTCTCGGACCTTGATCTGGTATGCCGGGGGAAAACGATCGTTGCTTTGACTTTACTGTGCCGTCTGCTGGGGGGCGACATCCTTCGGACGGCACAGCTGATGTCCAAGGAAATTGAAAACGACGCGGAGAATATGGACGCCCTGTTGGACGGGGCCTATACCCTGCCGGGGCTGACGGATGCCAACCTGCTTGCACTGGCAGGCCGGAAAACGGATCAGAACCTGGAATAAGGAGGCGCGCAAATGCTGAAGCAGCTCAAATACTTTCAATCCGTTGTCCGTCCGCAGCCCCCTTACGGTCCCCAAACGCGGGGCGGCGTGTACGCAAAATGCGGACAGGTGTCCCTGTGCAAACCACCCAAAAAAGGATGCCATTTTTTATCAAAAAGTGCTTGACAAATGGGGCGCGGAGTGGTAGCATATATAGGCTGTCCGATGAACGGCCCCGAAAGGCCCGGAGGACGGCGAAACACTTCTGAAAAC
>CAVLCF010000031.1:0-3468 GCA_963661735.1 bacterium
ACGCCGAAGCCCCTCTGACTGTGGTCAACACCCGTGGCTTTGACCTGCCTAAGACCGGCGACAACGGCACTATGATGTTTACCATTGTGGGCATTCTGCTCATGGTTGGTGCGGCGGCTGTGCTGTACGCGGTGTCCAGTAAGAAGTCTGCCTGATTTTATTTTCCCCCCGGAGTTTTCCGCTCCGGGGGGGAAAATGGAGGATGTATTGAAGAAGAAAATCATCACCATTTGTGCCGCGGTGCTGTTCCTTATGGCATTGGGGCTGACACTGTACCCACTTCTTTCAAATTATGTCAACCAAAAGTATGCCTCTGAAATTCAGACAGCATATCAGGAGCTTATTCAGCAGACGGACGATTCCGTTTTGCAGGAGGCAAAGCAGCGGGCAGTTGTCTACAACCTGACAATTACCCCTGGTACAGCGGATGCTTACAGCGAAGAAGCCCTCTTGACTGCCGCCGAGGATTACGACAATCAGCTGGACATTGCCGGAAACGGCATTATGGGCTATGTGGAGATTCCCAAAATCCAGGTAAATTTGCCCATCTACCACGGTACAGACGCGGAGGTGCTGGACCGTGGCGTAGGGCACTTGCTGGGGAGTTCCCTGCCGGTGGGCGGCGAAAACACCCACACCATCCTCTCCGGCCATAGCGGCATGGCAAGTCAGAAGATGTTTACCGACCTGGAACAGCTGGTTCCGGGAGATGTTTTCTATCTGAATGTTCTGGGTGAAACGCTGGCGTACCAGATAACGGAGATAAACACCGTTCTGCCATATGAAACGGACCTTCTGGGCATCGTCCCCGGTGAGGATCTGTGCACCCTCGTCACCTGTACCCCGTATGGGGTCAATACCCACCGGCTGCTGGTGCGGGGTTCCCAGATTCCGTATGAGGAGGCTGCGGTGCTGGAAGAAGAAAATGTCGCTACTGAACCGGCTGCCTCCAACTGGGAAGCCAAGTATGTGCAGGGCATTCTTTGGGGCATTGCCGCCGCCCTGGGAGCAATCGTAATTATTTCAACAGGCGCACAGATTTACCGCAAGGCCAGAAACGGAGGCGGCAGATATGTCAAGGAATAAGTGGTGTTCGTTTTCCCTTATGATGCTGCTTATGCTTTTCCTGGCAGGCTTGTTTCTGGTACTCTATCCGTTCATTCAAGGGGCTGTGGTGGATCGAAGGATGGGATGGGAAGCGGATAGCTTTCTGTCCCGTTTGGAAGATGGCCCGGATAGGGACATTCCCACGGTCATTGTCCCCTCAACGGAGCTGGAAGAATCCAGGCCATACCCGGAATTATGGGATGCTATGGCAGCCTATAATCAGCAGATTTACACAGATGGACAGTCCACGCTTTCGGAAGCTGGTGCATACCAGGCCGCTCTATTCACCCTGACAGACTATGGCCTGCCGGATGAAACCTTTGGTGTTATTTCCATTCCCAAGCTGAATCTGGAAATGCCCCTGTACCTGGGTGCTACGGACGAAAACATGGCAAAGGGAGCCGCTGTCCTCTCCGGCACCAGCGTTCCCATTGGAGGCTCCAACACCAACGCCGTCATTGCGGGCCACCGGGGCTGGGGCGGCGCGGCCTATTTCCGCTACATAACGGAGCTGTCCATTGGCGACGAGGTGGTCATCACCAATCTGTGGGAACGCCTGCGGTATCGGGTGGTGGGGACAAAAATCATTGCGCCCCACGAGATCGAAAACATCCTTATTCAGCCGGGACGAGATATGGTGACGCTGCTCACCTGTCATCCCTACGCTTCCGGCGGCAAACAGCGGTACCTTGTGTACTGCCAGAGAATCCCGGAATACGACATTATGGAGGTGCCCTACGACTGAATCAAAACTGACCCATGTCAGCCTGTTCTCCGGCATCGGCGGCCTGGACCTGGCGGCGGAAGCCGCCGGGTTTGAGACCGTCTGCCAATGCGAATGGGCAGACTTTCCCTGTTCTGTCCTGGAAGCCAGGTGGCCCAATGTGCCCCGGTTCCGGGACATTACTACTTTTACGAAGGAGGCGTTCTTTGAACGAACTGGACTTGAAACCGTTACCGTTATCTCCGGTGGCTTTCCCTGCCAGCCCTTCTCCACAGCCGGACGGCGAAAGGGCTTCGCGGATACCCGCTACCTGTGGCCGGAAATGTGCCGGGTCATTGCCGAACTGCGGCCCCATTGGGTGCTTGGGGAAAATGTTGCTGGCTTCCTCAATATGGGCCTCGACAAAACGATTTTTGACCTGGCAAAAGCGGGATACGCTGTTCTCCCATTCGTATTTCCGGCTTGCGGTGTCGGCGCGTGGCATGAGCGCCAGCGAACTTTTATCCTCGCGGCTGATGTTTCCCACACCCCTTGCCTCCGATTCCGCGACCAACCGGGACGCGCAAAACCTGGATGTGTTTCTGTCGGAGGGTGGGATCTTCCGCAAGCGGAACAGGAGCGGGACCATCTGGAGCTTGAGCCTGTCAGCGGCGGTGTACTACCTGACCCCAAATGCCAGTCTGAACGCGGCACTGAACCCGGATTGGGTGGAATGGCTCATGGGCTTCCCCCTCGGATGGACGGACGTATCCTCTGGGCAAAAGAGCCGGAAGGAATCCCCCGCATGACTGATCGCATGGAGAACCGGGTACTGCGGTTGAAACCCCTGGGCAACGCCGTCTGCCCACCCCAGGCGTATCCTATTTTTCACTACATTTCCAAAATCGAGCAAGGACTATGCGGCGACGAATGCCCTTACGGAAAGGCAGGTGTACAGCCATAGACCAGCGAAAAGCCCGGGCAAAGGTTGTCCAGAAGATGACCAAGGACGGCGCGGTGGCCGAAAACCTGTCCACAGGAGAAGTGGAAAATATCAGCGACAGAACGCCGGAAACGGACGTTGGCAGCGAAAAACACCAGTCCTCCCGGCTCCAATTTTCCCAGGAGGATTTGGAGAATCCGGCGCTGGCGGGTGCCATTCACCGCTCCAACGCCGCGGCGGATAAATTGGACGCTGCCAAAGAGAACATCCCAAAGCAGCGGAAAAAGGTACGGCAGCGGATCTATGACGAGGCCACCGGCAGGGCGAAAACTGTGTCCGTCTATCAGGAGACAGATAGGCCGCCCAATACGAAACTGCGCCATGATCCGCTTCGTATGCCCTTGCAGAGATTGGAGAAGGAAATCCACAGCGAGGTTCACAAGGTCGAACAGGAAAATGTGGGTGTGGAGGCTGGACATAAGGGCGAGGAACTGGCGGAACGCGGGCTGCAATTGGGAGAACACGGTATCCGGCAGGCAGTAGCGCATCAGCGCCAAAAGCCCTGGCGGGATGTGGAGAAAGCCAAGCGGGACTTTGACCGTGCCAATGCGGAATTTACATACCAGAAAGCGGTACAGGAGAATCCCAATATTGCTAGGTAACCTCTGATTTAATCAAAGCTACCATCCCGCTGCCGGATATGGTATAATAGAGC
>CAVLCF010000032.1:0-32358 GCA_963661735.1 bacterium
CATGATAAGAAACTAATTATTCAATGACTGTGTCCAGAAAACTGGGTACACATCAGTGTACCTGACAGAAAATACATTTCAGGCTGCAAGTGTGCGAATTGTTCGCCTACGGCGAACAATTCGTGCGCGCAGCAGACTGCGAAAGTTTGTCGGAAAAGCCCGTGAGGGGTTTTTCGACAGTCTGCGCAGGGGCGGCTTTGAGCCGCCCCTGTTGCGATAGAATTTACTTTGCCTCTGCCAGCGCCTGCTTCAGGGCGGCGGCCAGCTGATCAGGGCAGGACGTGCTCTTCATGCCGCACTGGATACCGGCTACCCGGTCAATCACATCCTGAGCCTTCATGCCCTCCACCAGGGCACCGATGCCCTTCAGGTTGCCGTTGCAGCCGCCGACGAACTGTACGTTGTGGATTTTTCCGTCTTCCAGGTCGAAGAAAATGGTCCGGGAGCAGGTGCCCTTTGTAGTGTACTCGTAATGCATAAGTGATATTCCTTTCTGATTAGATGTTATTTATTTGGTCAGGTCTGCCAGCTTGGCGTCCAGCAGCGCCGCAATGGGCTGGGGCGGGACGATCATCTGATGGCCCCGTTCTCCGGCGGACAGAGCGATGGTGTCGGACAGCAGGCACAGCTCATCCATATAGGTAGGGTATTTCTTTTTCATCCCCACGGGACTGCATCCGCCGCGGATATAGCCGGTCAGACCCAGCAGCTCCTTTACATGAACCAGCTCCATGTTTTTGTCCCCGGCCGCCTTGGCAGCCTTTTTCAGGTCCAGCTCGCAGCACACGGGAATGCAGAACACATTGATGCCGGTTCGTTCGCCCCGGGCTACAAGTGTTTTGAAAACCTGTTCCTCCGGCATGCCCAGAACCTGGGCCGCGTGGCTGCCGCTGAGGTCGCTTTCATCGTATTCATAAAATTTTTCCTCATAGGGAATGCCGGCCTTTTCCACAAGGCGAATGGCATTTGTTTTTGCAGACATTCTGAATCACCGCCCTACATTATAGCTGTTTTTCCCCCTTTTTGCAATAGGGAATTGAATCTCCGCTTTTGGGATATCCTATGCAAAAAGGAGGAGAGCCAATGGAAACGGAGAAAAACGCGGATATCAAAAAAGAGGAGCGGAATCAGATCGTAGAGCTGGGTTCCGATATGACCCGCTCGGAGAAGGGGAATATTTACACGCTGACCATCATCGGTCAGATCGAGGGCCATCAGGTGGCCCCGGAGACGGTAAAGACCACGAAATATGAGCATATCCTGCCCCTGCTTGCGGGGATCGAGGAGAGCGACGATGTGGACGGCCTGCTGCTTCTGCTCAATACGGTAGGCGGAGACATTGAGGCGGGGCTTGCCATTGCGGAAATGATCGCGGGGATGAAAAAGCCGACGGTTTCCCTGGTCCTGGGCGGCGGGCACTCCATCGGCATCCCGCTGGCGGTGTGCACCAAGCGTTCCTTCATCACGCCCACAGCCAGTATGACGGTACACCCAGTACGCATGACGGGCCTGGTGGTGGGCGCGCCTCAGACCTTCCGGTATTTTCAGCGGATCCAGGAGCAGATTGCGGAATTCGTCACGGCCAATTCCAGGATATCCAAGAAGGAATTTGAAAAATATATGATGGCAACAGGGGAGATGGCTACGGATGTGGGTACCATTCTCTATGGCAAGGAAGCGGTGGCTTCGGGCCTCATTGACCGTCTGGGCGGCCTGAACGATGCCCTGACCTGCCTGCACAAAATGATCGAGAAGCGAAAAGCGGAAAAAAGACCGTAACAGCCGCCCGGCGGGGCCATTTCCCGCCGGGTATTCCTTTGTGTGCGGGAAGAAAAAAACATTGTATTTTTCTGGATTTGTGATACAATAAACGAAACTGTGCATAGCGGTTTGCGATGCAGTGATTCAGGAGGTTATTTTCATGGCTGAATATAGGCAGTACATCACCCAGACCGAAGAGAATGGGCGTGTTTTGATTTCTGAAGATGTTGTGGCAGTGATTGCGGAGCATGCGGTTTCCGAGGTGGAGGGCGCCGCCGGGATCTATGCCAAGCCCGGCAACGAGGTGGCGGACCTGATCGGCAAGAATTGGGGCCGCGGTCTGAAGATCCAGATTGCCGGGGACAATTCCGTGACCATCGATATGGATATTCTGATCCACTATGGCTACAGCGTGGTAGACGTGGCGAGCAATGTGCAGACCGCCGTTGCCTCTGCCGTGGAGTCCATGACCGGCGTTAAAGTGACCGCTGTGAATGTAAACGTCAGCGGCATTTCCCGAAAGTAAGAGGTCAGGGAATGACAAGATCCGATGCCAGAGAACTGGCCGTCCATCTGATTTACGCCCGGGAATTTACCGGCGAGGAGCCGGAGCAGGTTGTCGCCACCCGGCTGAACAAGGAATACTATCCCTCTCTCTCTCAGGAGAACGCCGTCTATACGGACCGGCCCAGCAACTCCCAATTGCGGTATATCGATTCCGTGGTATCCGGTGTGGCCAACCGCGAGGATGAGCTGAACGAGGTCATCAAGCGGTTCTCCATCGGCTGGGATATCAGCCGTATTTCCCGGCTGACCCGCTGCGTCATGGAGCTGGCCATTTACGAAATTCTGTACGTAGACGATGTGCCCACCGGCGTTGCCATTTCCGAGGCGGTGCGCCTGGCAAAGCGTTACGACGGCGACGATACCGGCGCGTTTACCAACGGGATCCTGGGTTCCTTTGCCCGGAGCCTGCCCGAGACCAAAGAGGAAAAGTAACATGGGCGTGATTGGTATTGATACCAGCAATTACACCACCTCCATTGCCTTCCTGGATGGGATGCAGGGGGAGAATTGCGGGAAGCTGCTGCCTGTGAAGCAGGGGGAGCTTGGACTGCGCCAATCCGATGCCGTTTTCGCACATATCAAAGGCCTGCCGGAGCTGTCCGGCAGGCTGTTTTCCCATATTCAGGGAGGGACGATTACGGCAGTGGGCGTCAGCACCCGGCCCAGAGCGGTGGAGGGCAGCTATATGCCCTGCTTTCTGGTAGGGTACTCCCACGCAAAGCTGCTCAGCGAAGCCTTTCATGTACCCCTTGTGGAGGTTTCTCACCAGCAGGGCCATATTGCGGCGGCCCTGTGGAGCGCGGGACGGCTGGAGCTGATGGACGGTCCTTTCCTGTCCTGGCATCTCTCCGGCGGCACTACCGAACTTCTGCTGGCAGAGCCGGAGGGCAGAAATGTGAAATGTACGAAAATCGGCGGCACTACGGATATCTCAGCCGGTCAGCTCATCGACCGGACTGGCCAGTTGCTGGGCCTTCCGTTTCCATCGGGCAAACACCTGGATGTTTTGAGCGGAGAGGCGGAGAAGAAGGACAGATTCCGGGTTAAATGCGAAAATTGCAGCTTTTCCCTCTCCGGTATGCAGAACAAAGTCACCCAGTATTTTGAACAGGGAAACAGTCCCGCAGATACGGCGGCCTTTGCTCTGCGCTGTGTTGCCGGGGCGGTATATCAGGCCACGGAACAGGCGCTGAAAGCCTATCCGGGGCTGCCGGTGCTGTTTTCCGGCGGCGTGGCCTCCAATTCTATGCTGCGGGAATGGATGGCATCCCTTGTCCCCATATTTGCCCAGCCCCAGTACTCCACGGATAATGCCATGGGCGTTGCCGTGCTGGCCAGACGGCTGACGGAGGTGTGATATGCCCCAGATACTTTCTATTACCCAGATCAACGAATACATCCAGGGCAAGATGAACGCGGACCCCATGCTGACCCAGGTGGCGGTCCGGGGGGAGATCAGCAATTACAAGTGCTATCCCTCCGGGCACCACTACTTCACCTTGAAGGATGAAGCGTCGGCTCTGAAATGCGTCATGTTCAA
This sequence comes from bacterium, assembly GCA_963661735.1. Lineage (GTDB taxonomy): Bacteria > Bacillota > Clostridia > Oscillospirales > Oscillospiraceae > Faecousia. Next base: position 3,869 of record CAVLCF010000032.1, read on the forward strand.
GGGAAACGCCATGGGCCTGCGGTTTCGGCCTGCCAACGGCATGAAGGTCATTGCCCTGGGGCGGATCTCCGTATATCCCAGAGACGGCGCTTACCAGCTCTACTGCACGGCCATGAGCGTGGACGGCGTAGGGGACCTGTATGCTGCCTTTGAGCAGCTGAAGGCGAAGCTGGCGGCCAAGGGCCTGTTTGACCCCGAAAAGAAAAAGAAGCTGCCCAAGTACCCGGGAACCATCGGCGTGGTGACAAGCTCCGCTGGGGCGGCGATCCACGATATTCTGCGCATTCTGCGCAAGCGCTACCCGCTGGCGCGGGTAAAGCTCCTGCCGGTCCGGGTCCAGGGCGCGGAGGCCCCCGGGGAGATCGCGGCTGCCATCCGCTATGCCAATGCCCACCGTCTGGCAGACCTGCTGATCGTAGGCCGGGGCGGCGGCTCCCTGGAAGACCTCTGGGCCTTTAACGACGAACGGGTGGCCTATGCCATCTACGAATCGGAAATTCCCATTATCTCCGCCGTGGGCCACGAGCCGGATGTGACCATTGCGGACTATGTGGCGGATCTGCGGGCGGCGACCCCCTCCAACGGCGCGGAGCTGGCGGTGCCGGATCGGGAGGCCCTGCTGCAAAACCTGGATGCTTTGAACGGCGCAATGGCGGCGGCTCTGAACCGGCAGCTGAAGCTTGCTGGGCAGCGGCTGGACGCTCTGGCGGCAAGCCCCGCTCTGCGCGGCCCCACGGCGTATCTGGACCGGAAGGAGAAGGGTTTGCAGCTTTTGAAAAGCAGGATGATCTCCGCCCAGGAGCGGACGATCTCGGCCTGTAACGCCCGGTTCGTGGGCTGCGTTGCCAAGCTGGATGCCATGAGCCCTCTGAAGGTCCTGAGCCGGGGCTACGCTATGGCCCAGACCGGGGACGGAAAGCTCCTCAGGTCCGTCCGTCAGGTGGACCCGGGGGACAGTATTTTTATAGATATCAGCGACGGTACCATAACCGCTTCGGTTTTGAATGCAAAGGAGACGGAACATGAATCAGCAGAATCAGACATTTGAACAGAATATGCTTCGCCTGGAGCAGATCGTCCGGGCTATGGAGCGGGGAGATGTGGCGCTGGAGGAATCCCTGAAGCTCTTCCAGGAGGGCACCGAGCTGGTGCGCGAGTGCGGCAAGCTCCTGGAGGACGCCAAGCTCCAGGTCAGCAAGATCACCGCCGGAGCGGATGGCGAACCCACGGAGGAAGCCTTTGATGAACAGCCTTGAAGAGCGGACCGGGCTGTACCGGGAGAAAATCGAAGCCTACCTGAAGGAGGTTTACGCGCCCTTCCTGGAGGAACCCCAGAGGCTGATTTTTGAGGCCGCAAACTACAGCCTTCTGGCGGGGGGGAAACGGCTGCGGCCCATTTTCACCCTGGATTTCTGCCGGATGTGCGGCAGGTCCTATGAAAAGGCCATGCCCTTTGCGGCGGCGATCGAGATGGTCCATACCTACAGCCTGATTCACGACGATCTGCCCTGCATGGACAACGATGATTACCGCCGGGGCAGGCTCACCAATCACAAGGTCTACGGCGAGGGGATAGCCGTTCTGGCAGGAGACGCCCTGCTGACGGACGCCTTTGCTATGGCTGCCCGGGCAGAGCTTTCCGACCCTGCCGACATGGCTTTGGCCATCGGGGTTCTCAGTGAGTGCGCCGGGTCTCTCGGCATGATCGGCGGGCAGGTGCTGGACATTCTCAGCGAACAGCGGCAGTGTACCGAGCAGGAGGTTCTGGATATCCAGAGCCGGAAAACCGGGGCCTTGATCAACGCCGCCTGTGTCCTGGGCGTTATTGCCGGAGGCGGCGACGAACGGCAGCGGCAGGCCGCCGCGGAGTTCGCGGGGCTTCTGGGGCTTGCGTTCCAGATCCGGGACGATATCCTGGATGTGATCGGCGACGCCAAGGAGCTTGGAAAAGCCGTGGGGATGGACAGTGATAAGAACACCTTTGTACGGCTGTACGGCATCGAAGAGTGCGAAAAACGGGTGGAGAAATATACCAACCTGGCAATCGACCGCTTGGATGCCTTTGAGGATAGCGGCTATATGCGCGCGCTGGCCCTGAGCCTGACCCGGCGGCGCAGTTAGGAAACCTCTGAATAAATCGTCTGCGGCTGAAGAGCGGATCTTTTCCGCCCGCTCTTCAGCATCAAAAGCAGGAAATACACAAAGTATTCCGCTGCTTTTGATGCTTTGACCGGTCAAAAAATCTCTCGCTCTCAGCGCTTGCCGATTTAATCAGAGGTTCCTCAGGAAAGGAGAAAAACCAAATGGTCAAATTTCGGGAAAACTACTATGCGGACCTTCGGATCGAGGACCGCAGCCGGACGGTGATCCAGTATCAGGACGGCAATTTGCAGGAATTCAAAACTCCCGTGGAGGTCCGGGCGTTCCTGCGGGTATACGATGGAAAGATGTGGTACTACGCCTCCGTCACAGATGTGGCCCATGTTCAGAAGACCCTGGACCGGCTCTATGACGCGGCAACGCCCAACCCCGACATCGAAAGGGATCCCGTCGTCTCCAAGCTGGAGCGGAACAGGGACAGAAAGTTTATTTTTGAGGACTACTCTGTGCGGAATATCCCTGTGGGGGAAAAGCAGGCCCTTTTGCGAAGCTATCTGCCCCTGCTGAGCGAGGACAGCGCCTGCGCCATGCCAATTGGCATTTATCTGGACCGGAACAGCGTGTTTACCTTCCAGTCCTCTCTGGGCGCGGACATTACATATGATTATCAGACCTGCGGTCTGGCCCTGCGGTGCAGCATGGCAGAGGGGGAGAAGAAGTTCTCCGCCGCCTGGCAGCGGGGCTGCACCCGGTTTGAAGAGCTGAAGGGCCTGACGGACGAGATCCGGGCCTCCATGCGGGAGCAGGCGGCATTCATGCGGGAGTCCGTGCCGGTGGTGCCCGGAAAGTACCCGGTGGTGCTGTCCCCCGAGGCGGCGGGCGTCTTTGCCCACGAGTCCTTTGGCCACAAGTCCGAATCCGATTTCATGCTTTCCGACGAATCCATGCGGGAGGAATGGCAGATCGGCAAGCAGGTGGGCTCTCCCATCCTGTCCATTGCAGAGTGCGGCGAGTACCCCGGCAGCGGATATGTACCCTACGACGACGAGGGAACCAAGGCCAGAAAGAACTATCTGATTAAAAACGGCATCCTGGCTGGGCGGCTCCACAGCGGCCAGACCGCTGCGGCGCTGGAAGAGGAGATCACCGGCAACGCCCGGGCCATTGACTGCACCTTCGAGCCCATTGTCCGTATGACCACCACCTATATTGAACCGGGCGACCAGACCTTTGAGCAGCTGATTGCCCCCATCAAGAAGGGCTATTACATCAAGACCATTTCCCATGGCAGCGGCATGAGCACCTTCACCATTGCCCCGCGTCTGGCCTATGAGATCGAAAACGGCCATCTGGGCAAGCCCACACAGATCAGCGTCATTACGGGCAGTGTCTTCGAGACCCTAGGGCTGATTGACGGACTGTCCAATGAACTGACGCTCCTGTCCTTCGTGGCCGGCGGCTGCGGTAAGATGGAGCAGATGGGCCTGCCTGTGGGCTTCGGCGGCCCCTGTGTCCGGGTATCCGAAATGAACGTGCAGTGAGGTGGGAAAGATGGATAAGGAATTTTTGAAGAACAGCTATCGCTCTGTGACCCTGAATATCACCGGCGGCAAAATCGACAGCTACCGGGAGAAGGAACAGACCACCGGCACCGTCCGGGTCTACGCCGACGGCAAAATCGGCGTGGCGGGCTGCCTGGGCGAGCCGGATGAGGAAAAGCTCACCGCCCAGGCGGAAAAGGCCCTGGAGCTTGGCATTCCCTATGTCAGCGCCCTAGACGGCGCGTTGGAGCGTGCCCAGGACAACAGCGCGGAGATCGTCCCTGAGAGGGAGCTGATCCCCACCATGCAGGCCATGCTGGATGAGATCGGGATGGAATGCCCCGGCTTTGCGATCAGCAATAAAATAAGCCTGAGCTGGGAATCCGGCGAATACCGGAATTCCAACGGACGGAACCTGAAGTGCGGCGGCAGCTCGCTGGATATCAGCCTGCTGTTCCAGAGCAGAGGCTCCGGCAACCTGATGGACGCCTTTTATGAGTACAGCGGCAGGACCTTCGATCCGGAGAAGGTCGTCGCTGGCTGCAAGACAGTGCACGATGCCTACAACACCCCGGCGGAGCTGGAAGAAGGGGAGTGGCCCGTGATTATCTCCGCGGGTGAGCTGCTGGGCCAGGCTATCAACCATTTCGTGGGCGAAATGTATGTTGCCGGTGCGTCTCTGCTCAGCGGAAAGCTGGGGGAGAAATGCTTCTCCGAAAAGCTGAGCTTCGGAGACGACCGGAATGCCGCTACAAACCTTGGCAGCTTCTTCTTTGACGATGAAGGCACGGTGAGTCCGGAGAACCGGGGCCTTCTCATAGAGAACGGGACCCTAAAAGCGGTGCTGACGACGAAAAACTCCGCCGCGAAATTTGGCTTGCCGGTCTCCGGCCACGCGGGGTCTGCCTATGACGGTGTGCCTACCCTGACCATGCAGGGCCTGTATGTAGCCCGGACCGCCGATGATATCTGGGAGATCGTTCCCGGAAAGGCCGTCTATGTCATGTCCGCCAGCGGCGGCGACTATACCCCCAGCGGCCATTTCGCGACCCCTGTCCAGATGGCTTATCTTGTGGAGGACGGCAAGCTGGTTGGCCGCCTGCCGGAGCTGAACATCAGCGGCGACTTCTTCGATATCCTGGGCAAGGATTACCTGGGCGCGATTCCCAATACCCTGGCAAACAGCTGCCCGGATAGCCTGATGGTTACGAAAATGCAGGTGAGTAAGTAAAACAGCGCCGCCCGGTTTGCGTTGCCGGGCGGCGTATCTGTATGGATTTGAACCTTTCTTATTCGTGGATCCGGAACAGCGGCCCTGCCACCCGCTTGTACAGCAGCATGGTCAGCAGGGAAACAACCCCGCCCTTCAGGAGATTCAGCGGTGCGACGCACAGGGCGGCAAAGGAGTACACCCCGGAAATGCCGCTGTGGATCTTGGCGCCCATGCCGATGATGACGTCCAGAGGAATGCCATAGAGCTGGGCAAATTTGGGCAGCAGATACCAGGCGTTGAAGACACTGCCGATGACCGTCATGGTCAGGGTGCCGATGACCAGACCTACGATGGCGCCGGTCTTATTCTTGTGCAGGTGATACCAGACGGTTGCGGGCAGCACGAAGCAGCAGCCCACAAAGAAATTGGCGAAGTCGCCCACAAAGGCGGTGGAGGTGCCCTTCAGCAGCAGCTTCAGCAGAATCTTGACGCCCTCAATGGCCACAGCGGCGCTTGGTCCGAGAAAGAAGCCGCCCAGCAGTACGGGCACTTCGGAGAAGTCCAGCTTGTAGAACTCCGGGGCAAGGAACACCAGAGGAAAGTCCAGAATGTGCAGCACCACGGCAATGGCGGAACAGATGCCGATAATGCTGACCCGCCGGGCAGGGCTGACATGGCGCAGATGGTCAAATTTCCGTTCCGTCAGCCGGGCCAGCAGCCCGATCACAAGAATGATGGCCGCTGTAATCAGCAGAAAGCTTCCGTTGTCTTTGATCTGGGAGAGTAGTTCGTTCATTTTTTGTCACCTCAACGTAAAAATGCGCCCTGAGCAAACACTCAGGGCGCGAAAAAACGCAGAAATTGCGTATCTTCTTCCATCCAGACTATACTGTCGGTATCGGAATCACACCGATTCGGCGCTTGCGCGTTCGCGGACTTTACCGCCGGTGGGGAATTTCGCCCCGCCCTGAAGACACAGTATTCAGTTAGCGCAAGCATAGCACAGGGACGCTTTCTTGTCAAGTTCGATTTTTTGTGATATACTCAAACTGCTGCCTTGGGTTACTGTTCCGCCTGCGTGGCCTCCGTAGCCTCCGTGGCTGCTTCCGCCGGCGGGGTAGTGGCGGATGGAGCGGTCTTTGGCATCTGGAAGCCCTGAACCTTACCGCCCGGCGCGGTATTGGTTATGTCTCCGCCGATGACTTTGTTCTTGTGTACCAGAAGCGTCGCGTATACCGGTTCTGTGGCTCCAGGGTAATTCTTGACCTCATAGACATAGCGCATGACCTTTTTCCCGGCAAATTTGCTGAGATCGTAGTTCTGGCATTTCTGCAAAGCGTTGTACCGGTCAAAGACCTCGTTCCCCTGGGCAGGGATCTGTACCTGACCGGACTCCTTTGGAGAGCTGACAACCTCCCAGCCGAAGCTTTTCAGAAATGCCACTCGCTGATCGTTCCCGGAGGCATCCTGCTGCCCGAAGGTCTGTTTGCTGCCTCCGAAGAACAGGATCACCACCAGCAGCAGGGCCGCCGCGGCCCCCAGGATCAGCATGATTTTTTTGAAATCGACCTTTGCGGTCAATACAACCATAAGAATTCCCTCCCGAAAGCTGTTTTTCAATGCAGTCTATGGCTTTGGAGGGGGTATTAGAACGGAGGAAATCCATGGAGCGTTTGGATAAATTTCTGTGCGGCAGCGGCGCGGGCACCAGAAGCCAGGTCAAGCTGCTTTTGAAGGCCGGAAGGGTCAGCGTGGATGGGAGGCCGGAAAAGGATCCCGGCAGAAAAATCGATCCGGCGAAAAGCGTTGTCCTGTTGGATGGGGTCCCTATGGGCGGACACCAGAGACGGGTGGTCCTGATGAATAAGCCCGCTGGATTTGTGACTGCAACCGAAGATCCCGCAGAGAAGACGGTCATGGAGCTGCTGCCGGAGGAGATGCGGCATTGGGATTTAAAGCCCGTGGGACGGCTGGACAAGCAGACGGAGGGACTGTTGCTGTTTACCAACGATGGCGATCTGCTGCACCGTTTGATATCTCCCAAAAAGGAGATACCAAAGGTTTATTACGCCCGCCATGAGGGAACGGCCTCACCGGAGGATGTGGCTGCCTTTGCCGCCGGACTGACGCTGCGGGACGGAACGCAGTGCCTCCCGGCGCTGCTGGAGCCCATAGGCCCCGGGGAAAGCCGTGTTACGGTGCGGGAGGGAAAATACCACCAGGTCCGACGGATGATGGCATCCCGGAATATGACGGTTCTCTACCTGGAGCGGGTACAGGAGGGGAGCCTGACACTTTCGGACCTGCCCAGAGGACAGGTCCGGGAATTGACGGAGGAAGAGCTTCTGCGCCTTGAGACATAGGAAAAGCAGGGCAGCTTCCATAGAAAAGAAATCGGCAAATTGCCGGAATAAAGCCGCCCTTTTTTTACATATTTGACAACTCTCTGGGAAGAATACCTAAAAAGTAAGCAGGAATTTGCAATAAAATGTCAAAAGGTACTTGCAATATGTGCAAAACTTGTGTATAATGAGACTGCAATTTTGTGGAATGCGTATTTATGCAACATTCTAAGGAGGGGCTCCACATGTCCAACAGTGTATTTCAAAGCGTGATCGTTCAATTGAAGGATATTTCTGACAGAACCTTCGGTGTTATCGATACAGAGGGCTGCGTTGTGTCCTGTACCGACGTCTCTCTGCTGGGGGAGCGCTGGCCGGACGCCGCACTGCGGATCGGCGGCGGGATCGACGGCATTACTGTTTTCGCCCAGAAGTGCTTTAAGGCTATTGTGGGCAGCTCCAATCTGTTTGAATACGCCGTGTTCTGCTCCGGCGACGACGAGGTGGCCAAAACCTTCTGCTCTATGGCCTACATCGCGCTGAATGACGCCAAGATTTTCTATGAGGAAAAGCATGACCGGGGTACCTTTGTGAAGAATATCATCATGGACAATATTCTTCCCGGCGATATTTACATCCGTGCCAAGGAGTTGCATTTTGCCACGGACGCACCCCGGGCGGTGTTCCTGATCCGGCAGGTGGGCCGCAGTGATGTGGCTACCGTGGATGTGCTCTCCGGCATGTTCCCGGATAAGATGCAGGATTTCGTGCTCAGCATCAATGAAAGCGATGTGGCTGTCATCAAGCAGATTACGGCTACCACCCCCAGCGATGATCTGGAGAAGATTGCCCAGAACATTGAAAACACACTGAAGAATGAACTGCGGATCAAGACCTCCATCGGCATCGGCACGGTCTCCGAGCACCTGCGGGAGTTGGCGGATTCCTATAAGGAAGCCCAGACGGCGATTGAAGTCGGCAAGGTGTTTGATACCGAGAAGAGCATTATGCGCTATGAAAATCTGGGTATCGGCCGCTTGATTTACCAGCTGCCCACCACCCTCTGCGAGATTTTCCTCAGCGAAATTTTCAAGAAGAGCTCCATCGATTGCCTGGATCAGGAGACCCTGTTTACCATCAACAAGTTCTTTGAGAACAATCTGAATGTCTCCGAAACCTCCCGGAAGCTGTTTGTCCACCGGAATACGCTGGTATACCGTTTGGAGAAGATCAAGAAACTGACCGGTCTGGACCTGCGGCAGTTCGATCATGCCATTGTGTTCAAGGTCGCTTTGATGGTCCGCAAGTACCTGGCGTCCCGGGAAGCCCGATAAATTCAGAAAACGGACATTGCCAAAATCGGATATAACAGCCGTCTCGTACCGGGACGGCTGTTTTTATGTATACTACCCAAAAATGCGGACTTGTGTACGGCTTTTCGGAAAACCACAATATCTTGTGGCTGAGGGTCAAATTCTGTGACGGAAATCAGAATTTTTTGTTAAAAAATAAGGAATACGGCCCGCTTTTTTAGCATGTCATTGACTTTTCAGCCGTTTTGTGTTACAATTCCCGTACATTGCGCGCAGGATACCGGAATTGGCGGACCGAGGCCTTCTCCGATGTCTGCGGATATTTCGACTGGAGATAAATGCAAATGATTGAATTTACAGACGTCGTGAAATGTTACGAGCAGGGAAATAAAGCGCTGAACGGCGTGACCATGCAGATTGATGACGGTGAGTTCTGCTTCCTGGTGGGCCCCTCCGGCTCCGGAAAATCCACCATTATCAAGCTGATTACCGGTGAGCTGCGGCCTACCTCCGGGACCGTGAAGGTCAACGGCTACGCACTGGAGCGGATCCGCAAGCGGGAGATTCCGCTGCTGCGCCGTACCGTCGGCGTTGTGTTTCAGGACTTCCGTCTGATTCCCAATATGACTGTTTACGACAATGTAGCTTTTGCCATGCGGGTCATTGGGGCCCGGGAGCGGGAGATCCGGGACCGGGTGCCCTACGTGCTGGAGCTGGTGGGCCTGGAAAACAAGGCGAACCGGCACCCCGGCGAGATGTCCGGCGGCGAGCAGCAGCGTCTGGCCATTGCCCGGGCTCTGGTCAACAACCCCTCCACCATCATCGCCGACGAGCCTACCGGCAACCTGGACCCCGCCCGCTCCTTCGAGATCATGGCCCTGCTGCAGGAGATCAACAATCTGGGCACCACTGTTCTGGTCGTCACTCACGAAAAGAACCTGGTGGAGCTGTTTGCCAAGCGGGTCATCGCCATTGACGACGGCTATGTGGTCAGCGACGGAAGAGAGAGGTAAGTCACCATGAAATTCAGCAATATCGGATATCTTTTGAAGGAGGGCTTCAAGGGCATCTTCCTCCACGGCTTTATGTCTTTTGCCGCTGTGTGCGTCACCGTGGCCTGCCTGATTATCGTAGGCAGCTTCTCCATCCTGGCTTACAACCTGGATGTGATGGTCCAGGAGCTGAACCAGACCAGCGAAATTCTTGTCTATGTGGACAGTGATCTTTCCGACGCCGAGGCAAGGAGCATCGGCACAAAGATCAATGCGCTGAATAACGTTTTGCAGTCCACCTTTGTGTCCAGGGAAGAGGCATTACAGGACTTCATTGCCGACCATAACGGCGACTCCGCCTTTAACGGTGTTCAGGCCACCGATCTGCGGCATCGCTATGTGGTGACGTTGGAGGATAACTCCCTTATGGAGCAGACCGATGCCCAGCTGCGGCAGATTCCTGGTGTAGCCGATACCAAGGCGGCTTACGCTTTGGCGCAGGGCTTTACCACCATTCAGCAGGTGCTGCATATCGCCTCCGTGGCGCTGATCGCCGTGCTGCTGGTGATTTCTCTGCTGATTATTTCCAATACGGTCAAGCTGGCCATGTACGACCGGCGGGATGAGATCGCCATTATGAAAATGGTGGGTGCTACCAACGGTTTTATCCGCCTGCCCTTTATGGTTGAGGGCTTTACCCTGGGCATGATGGGCGCCGTTCTGGCCTTTGGTTTAGAGTGGGTAGGCTATGACGCTCTGGTGGATAAAATCTCAACTGTGGACGCCCTGAAGCTCTTTACATTTGTTCCCTTTGAGACCCTCCTGGTGCCTATGATCCTTGTGTTTGCCGCTGCCGGTCTGTTTGTGGGTATCGTTGGTAGCTGGACCTCTATCCGGAAGTTCATGGACGTCTGATCCATGAAAACGGAAACAGAGATGAAACCGTCCGTTCATCGAGCGCTTGCCCTGTCCCTTGCTCTGCTGCTTCTGCTGGCTTGTTTGCCCACCGCCGCCCTTGCGTCCGCGAAGACCGATAAGATCAAAGGGGAGCTGGGGGATCTGAAGGACGAAAATGCGGAGATTCAGGCAGAGATCGACGCGATCCGTCAGCAGTATACGGCAGCTTCCAATCAGATTCAGGACCTGGTCAACCAGAAAAACGCTGTGGATCAGGAAATTGCCCTGCTGCACAGTCAGATATTGAACATGAACCAGCAGGTGATTGCCTATGGTCAGCTGATTGCGGACGCCCAGGACGATCTGGACGGGGCTTCCGCACGGCTGGATGAATTGAACGAAAAGCACAAAGAGCGCATCCGGGCTATGGAAGAGGGCGGAACGGTCAGCTATTGGGAGGTGCTGTTCCAGTCCAGCAGCTTTACGGACTTCCTGGACCGCATGAGCATGATCGAGGAGATTGCCGCTGCCGACCAGCGCCGGCTGGAGGAAATCCAGCAGGCCGCGGACAATATTTCCTCAGCCCAGAGCCAGATGCAGCAGGAGTTGCGGGATCTGGCGGAGACCCAAACGCAGCTGACCGAAAGTGAAAGCCTTCTGGCGGAGAAGCGGACGGAGTCTGATGAGCTGCTGCGAAGTCTGGCTGCCCAGCAAGACCAGTTTGAGCAGTTGCTGGACGAGTCCGAAGCCAAGCAGGACGCCCTCATGAAAGAAATTGCCCAGAAGGAGAAGGAACTGGCCGGGGCGCAGTATGAGGAGAAGCTGGCAAAGCTGGCGCTGCAAGGCCAGAATCCGCCCTCCAGCGCCACCTGGATTACCCCCGTTTCCGGCTATACCATTTCCAGCGCTTTCGGCATGCGGGTCCACCCTGTCTATAAATATCAGCTCATGCACAACGGTATCGATATGGCCTGTGCCCAGGGAACGCCTATTTACGCCACCCGGGCAGGAAAGGTAACAACGGCCTCTTACCAGGCGGGGGGCGCGGGGTACTATGTGAGCATCAACCATGGCGATGGGTTCAGTTCCATTTATATGCATATGACAAACTTTGTGGTATCCTCTGGCCAGAGCGTTTCCGCCGGCCAGCTCATTGGATATGTGGGAAGCACCGGTGTCTCCACCGGCCCCCACCTGCACTTTGGCGTATCCTACGCCGGAACCTATGTCAACCCAATGGCATACATCGGATAAGATCCAAAGGAGGCTTTATGAAAAATCGTAAGAAACTGGTATCTATACTGGCTGCCGTTATGGCGGCGATCATGATACTGACGTTGGTTCTCAGCCTGCTGCCGACAAAGGCCTATGCCGCGTCCTCCAGCGAGATCCGTAAGCAGATCAACGGCCTGCAGGAGAAGCGGACGGAAATGAAGTCCCAGATGAAGGAGTTGGAAGAGCAATACAAAGCCAATGAGGACGAGATTGCGGACATCGTAAACCGGAAGAATCTGATCGATCAGGAGATCGGTTTGCTGCACGCCCAGGTGGACAATATCAACGAGCAGATCACAGCCTACGGCGTTCTGATCGCGGATAAGCAGGACGAGCTGGACAATGCCCAGGCCAATTACGATTCTCTGAATGAGGAATACAAGACCCGTATCCGCACCATGGAGGAAGAGGGGACCCTGAGCTATTGGGAGGTCCTCTTCAAGGCCAACAGCTTCTCCGATCTGCTGGACAGAATGAGCATGATCGAGGAAATTGCCGCTTCCGATAACCGCCGTCTGGAAGCTCTGGACGAGGCTACCAAGGCTGTCGCCGTCGCTCAGGAGGAACTGGCGGCGGAGAAGGCAGACCTGGAACTGACCAAGGAAGAGCTGAACTCCACCCAGGCCGAGCTGGACGCCAAACGGGAAGAGGCTGACGGCGTCATTGCCGAGCTGGTCACCAAGGGCAAGGAAATTGAAGGCCTGCAGGACGAGCTGGAATCCGAGGACCAGGACCTCCTGGATCAGATTGCCAAGATGGAGAAGGAGTATAACGCCGCCAAGCATGCCGAGTGGCTTGCTTATATGGCTACCTACACCACTGTTGCCCCCGCGACCACCTCCCCGACCAGCGGTGGCGGGAGCAGTGGCGGCAATGGTGGCAGTTCTACGCCGTCCTCCGGTGGAACATGGCTGCGGCCATGCAGCTACACCTATATGTCCAGCCCCTTTGGCTTCCGGACTTCCCCCACGGCGGGCGCGTCCAGCTATCATCAGGGTGTGGACTTGGCGGCCCCGGAGAAAACGCCCGTTTATGCCACCCGTTCCGGAATCGTTACAACGACTACCTATTCCAATTCGGCAGGCTTTTACGTGACCATCAACCACGGCGACGGTTTCTCGTCTATTTACATGCATTTGAATAACTATGTTGTCAGCGCCGGACAAGCGGTTTCTGCAGGACAGCTGATTGGCTATGTGGGCCGAACCGGCATTGCCACCGGCTTTCATCTGCACTTCGGTATTGCCTACAATGGCGCGTATGTAAACCCCTGCGCCTACGTTTCCCTGTAAGACAATTCTTCCCACATTTCCGTCCGGAAATGTGGGAAGAATGTTATGAACCCATAAAGGAGCGAAAGAGATGAAAAAGAAGATTCTGATTGTGCTCTCCTATGTGCTGGTTGCGGCCCTTGCCTGTGGGGCGACGCTGGCGTTCGTTTATTCCGGAACGGAGAGCAGCAAGCTGCTGGATCTGGAGGATCTGATCCTGACCCGGTTCGCGGGAGAACCGGACCAGACGAAAATTGAGGACGCGGCGGCTTACGCCATGGTGGATGCCATGGGGGACCGCTGGAGCTATTATATTCCGGCTTCCGAGTATGCCGACTTTGCGGATAACGCAGCCAACGCCTATGTGGGTATTGGTGTTACGGTCCAGGCCACGGAGGACGGCGTGGGGCTGGAGGTCGTCGCGGTGCAGGAGGGCGGTCCGGCCGCGGAGGCCGGCATGGAGCTGGGGGATATCATCGTCCAGGTGGACGGAAACAGCGTGGAGGGCATGAGCACTTCCGAGGTTTCCGCTCTGATTAAGGGGGAGAAAGGTACCTCTGTAACGGTGACTGTTTTGCGCAGCGGCGATGCTGTCAGTCTGTATATGACCCGGAAACGGATGGAAACCGTTGTGGCGTCCGGCAAGCTTCTGAACGAGCATGTGGGTCTTATTACCATTCAAAACTTTGACGAGCGCTGCGCTCAGGAAACCATTGCGGCCATAGAGGATGTGCTGAGCCAGGGCGCGGATATGCTCCTGTTTGACGTGCGGTACAATCCCGGCGGTTATGCGGATGAATTGGTCAAGGTCCTGGATTACCTGCTTCCGGCAGGGGACCTGATGCGCACAGTGGGTACGGACGGCAGCGACGAGACCATGACGTCCGACGAAAAGTGCCTGGATGTGCCCATGGCGGTGCTTATCAACGAGAATTCCTATTCCGCTGCCGAGCTGTTCGCGGCGGATCTCAGCGAGTACGGCGCTGCCAAAACCTTCGGCAGACCGACCAGCGGCAAGGGCTTCTATCAGAACGTTTTCCAGTTTACGGACGGCTCCGCCGTGGGGCTGTCCATTGGCCGCTACTATACCGGCCATGGCAGCAATCTGGAGGGTGTTGGCCTGACTCCGGACGTGGAGGTCAGGCTGGATGATGAATCCGAGGCGCTGCTCTACAACGGCATGCTGGAGCCGGAAAACGATGCTCAGCTCCAGGCTGCCCTGGAATACCTGATGGATAAGGTCGTCCGGCCGTAAAGCACAAAAAATGCGCCTCGAAAGATCGGGACGCATTTTTATGCCTTTTATGCCAGCAGAGGCTTCAACGCCGCGGCCAGCTGTTCCTTTTGGGCTTCCGCCTGGGCCAGGTCCTTGCCCAGGGTTGTGAAATAGGTCTTGATCTTTGGCTCCGTGCCGGAGGGACGGACAACCACTGTTGCGCCGCCCTCCAGGGCGTAGATCAGGACGTTGGCCTTGGGCAGGCCGGTCTTTTCGGAATCCTGGTAGTCCGTGACGCTGACGACCTTATAGCCGCCGATCTCGGCGGGCGGGTTCTTCCGCAGACCGTTCATGATTCCGGCCATTTTTTCCATGCCAGACAGGCCCGGGAATTCAAAGGAATCCACCTTGTTCAGATAGCGGCCGAACTTGGCATAGATGGCCTCCAGACGCTCCTTGATGGAGGAGCCGATGGAGCGGTAATAGGCGGCCATTTCGCAGATCAGCATGGAGCCGATGATAGCGTCCTTGTCCCGGACGTAGGGACCTGCCAGATAGCCGTAGCTTTCCTCAAAGCCGAAGATGAAACGGTCTACCTGCCCGGCTGCCTCCAGCCGGGCAATCTGGTCGCCGATCCACTTGAAGCCCGTCAGCACATTGCGCATTTCCACACCGTAGCTTTTGGCCACAGCATCGGCAAGGGGCGTTGAAACGATGGATTTGACGGCCACGGGATCCTTGGGCATGGTGCCCTTTTCAATACGGCCCTGGCAGATGTAGTCCAGCAGAAGGACACCCACCTCGTTGCCGGAGACCAGCTCATAGCTGCCGTCCGGGCAGCGGATGGCAATGCCGACCCGGTCCGCGTCGGGGTCTGTTGCCAGCATCAGGTCAGCGCCGTTCTTCTCCGCCAGCTTCAGACCAAGCTTCAGCGCCTCGAATATCTCGGGGTTGGGGTAGGGGCAGGTGGGAAAGTTGCCGTCGGGGTACTGCTGCTCGGGGACAATGGTGATATCGTCAATGCCGATGTCGTGGAGCACACGGGTCACGGGCACCAGGCCGGAACCGTTCAAGGGGGAATAGACAAGCTTCAGCCCCGCGGTTCTGCACAGACCGGGCCGGACGGAGCGGGCCTTGATGGCGTCATACAGGGCTTCCTTGCAGTCCTCGCCCACATATTGGATAAGGCCGGAGGACAGGCCCTCTTCAAAGGAAACCAGCTTTGCGCCGGTGAGTACGTCGGTCTTCTG
This sequence comes from bacterium, assembly GCA_963661735.1. GTDB lineage: Bacteria > Bacillota > Clostridia > Oscillospirales > Oscillospiraceae > Faecousia. Next base: position 19,279 of record CAVLCF010000032.1, read on the forward strand.
AATTTCGGCGTAGACAACGGCGGCGGCGTCATCGGTCATCTGGCAGCCGTCTGGGCCGTAGGCCTTGTAGCCGTTGTATTTGGCAGGGTTATGAGAGGCGGTAATCATAATGCCGGCGTTGGCTTTATAGTACCGGGTGGCGAAGCTCAGGGCGGGGACGGGCATCAGAGCATCGTAGATGCGCACATGAATGCCGTTGGCGGCCAGCACACAGGCGGCCGTCCTGGCAAAGACATCGGAATTGATCCGGCTGTCATAAGAAATGGCCACCAGCTGGCTGCCGCCTTGGGTCTTCACCCAGTTTGCCAGGCCTTGGGTTGCCTGCCGGACCACGTAAATATTCATGCGATTGGTACCCGCACCCAGAACGCCCCGCAGACCGGCGGTGCCGAATTTCAGAGCAACGGCGAATCGATCCTTGATCTGCTCATCATTTCCGGCAATTTCTTTCAGTTCCCGGGTCAGTGCGGGATCCTCCAATTCCGCGGCGGACCATCGCTTGTAATCGTCTAAATACATTCTTTTCACCTTTCCTTATTCAAAATGCAGGGTGATATTACCAATACAACTATAATTCATTTTTGGCGTATTGTCAATCTTCCGGGGCAAAAGAAAACTGCCCCGGAAAAACCGGGGCAGTAAGAAAGCCTGGCTTATTCGGCAACAAAAGCATAGGCAGCGTCGGCTTCCACAGGGGTGGAGTCAACGCCGGTCATGGCATACTCGCCGTTGATGTAGAAAGCCCAGTATTTGCCGTCCTTGTTGTAGTCCAGGGTAATGCCGTTGACGGTATCGACCATCAGGCCATACTCGCTGTCAGAGCCGGAAACCAGACCCAGCTTTACCAGAGCGGCGCCAACGGTCTCCTCGTCGGTCTTGATGGTAACGGTTACGGTGTTCTTGTCCAGATCGGTGACAGAGAAGGTGAAAGCGGTTGCGCCCTCGCCGTAGGTCTGGCCTTCCACCAGGGAAGCAACGGTAGCTTCCGTGGCCTCAGGGGCCTTCTTGCCGCAGGCAACCATGCCGAAGCACAGGGTCAGAACCAGAACTGCGCACAGAATTGCAGACAGAATTCTTTTCATAGTAAAAACTCCTTTTTGGGACAAATTTGCTTTCTGAAGGTTTTTCCTCAAAAGCAGGCGTATTATACCACATTCGGTTTGGAAAGGCAATGACTTTTTATACTTTTTGGAAAAATGCATTTGTCATTGCTTTTACAGGCCCATTTTGGTATAATTGTACGGAATTCAAATGAAGAATGTGAACCCACGCCGCGGGATTCCTTTTCCCGCGGCCGGATAAGTTGAACCGCATCCAGAAAAATACGGCATGATGCAGGAGAAGAGAGGTAATTTATGAAAAGGGAACAGCTGTTTCTCTCCACCATTGATCCAAACGCCGGAGCCTCGGCCCGGGAATTGGGGCTGGGTGTGGAGATCGCGGATTACTGCACGGCCATGAATATGGACGTGCTTTTGGACCAGACCAGACCGGTTGTGGATAATCAGGTCCGGGACGTACCCAATCGAGTTTTCCATGGCCCCTTCAATGAGCTTTTCCCCTGCGCAATTGACCCTCTTGCCCGGGAGCTGGCAGCCAAGCGCTATCTTCAGGCTGTGAAAATGGCAGGGGCGTACGGCGTGAAAAAACTGGTTTTTCATGGCGGCTATCTGCCGCATGTGTACTATTCCTGCTGGTATACGGAGCAGTCCGTCCTCTTCTGGAAGGATTTCCTGAAAAAAATTCCGGAGGATGTTACTCTCTGCATTGAAAACGTTCTGGAATCCGATCCCCAATGGATGGCGGACATTGCTTCCGGGGTGGATGATCCCCGGTTCCGGCTCTGCCTGGACGTGGGCCATGCCCATGTCTGCTCCGAAATTCCGGTGATGCAGTGGCTTGAGGCATTGGCCCCCTGGCTGGGACATTTCCATATCCACAATAACGACCGCAGCTTTGATACCCACAGTCCTTTGGATCAGGGGACTATCCCCATGAAGGAGCTTTTGATCCGGGCGGAAGCTATGTGTCCCGATGCCAGCTACACATTGGAAGTAACGGACGGCAGGCGGGGCGCTCAGTGGCTGCTCCGGCAGGGCCTATTGGAGGAAAAATAAATGACGCTGGAAACTCTACTTGCATCCATTCATCCCCTTTCTCAGGAGGCCATGGCCGCCGCGAAGCGGCGGCAGGCAGCTCTCGCCAAGCCCCCCGAGAGCCTGGGGCGGCTGGAGGACCTGTCCATTCAGTTGGCGGGAATCACCGGAAAGGTCCATAATACCATGGACAAGACCCATCTCCTGGTCTTTGCCGCGGACAACGGCGTGGTGGAGGAGGGCGTTTCCAGCGCCCCCCAGTCTGTGACATTGATGCAGACCATCAACCTGACCCGGGCGAAAACGGGTGCCTCCGTGTTGGCAAAGCACTTTGGTTCCGGCATTACGGTATGCGACGTGGGCGTCAATGCTGTCATTCAGGAGCCAAGAGTTCTGGACAGAAAGATCGCCTTCGGTACGCAGAATATTGCCAAGGGTCCCGCCATGACCCGGGAACAGGCTGCCCGGGCCATTTTGACAGGCGCGGAACTGGCCATGCAGACGGACGCCAACGCCATGGGCGTAGGCGAAATGGGCATTGGCAATACGACCACCTCTTCTGCTGTTCTGGCTGTTCTGCTGGGTGCCGGCGTGGAAACCGTAACGGGACGGGGCGGCGGCATTACGGACGAATCCTTCCGGAAGAAGAAGCGGGTCATCGCGGACGCCATTGCTCTGAATCAGCCTGACCCTTCGGACCCTGTGGATGTGCTGCGGAAGGTGGGGGGCTTTGATCTGGCCGCCATGTGCGGCGCGTTTCTGGGCGGCGCGGCCAGCCATCGGCCCATGGTCATTGACGGCTTTATCTCCGCGGTGGCGGCTTTGTGCGCGGTCCGGATGTGCCCAACGGTCAGAGACTACCTGGTGCCCAGCCATGCCTCCTATGAGATCGGCTATAAGCTTGCCATGGAGGCCATGGGCTTACAGCCCATCTTCCTGCTGGGCATGCGCCTGGGAGAGGGCAGCGGCTGCCCTCTGGCATTTCAGGTGTTGGACGCTGCCTGCGCCGTGATGAATGATATGGCGACCTTTGACCAGGCGGGTATTGACGACGGCTACCTGGACGAGATCCGGGAGGGGGATAAGTTTACTGTGGAGGCCAATCAATGATCGTTTTCATTACGGGCGGGGCCAAAAACGGAAAATCCTCCTATGCCCAGGATCTGGCGGTGAAGCTGTCGAATGGCGGAAAGCACTATTACCTTGCCACCATGATCCCCAGCGATGAGGAGGATCGGGACCGCATTCGTCATCATATTGCCGACCGGGACGGGCTGGGCTTTGAGACTTTGGAGCAGGGGAGAGATATCGCCCAGTGTCTGGAACATGCCGACAAAGCGGGAACCTTCCTGCTGGACAGCGTTACGGCTCTGCTGCTGAACGAGCTGTATCCGGATCCCACGACCTGGAAGTTGGACCCCACGGCTCCGGACCGCTGCCAGGCAGGGCTGCGAGCGCTCTGCGATCAGGTCAAAAACATTGTGCTGGTCAGTGACTATATCTACTCCGACGCTATGAAGTACAGCGAAGAGACGGAAGTTTACCGCCGAGGCCTTGCCCAGCTGGATCGGTTTCTGGCGGGGATTGCCGACGCGGTCATTGAAGTCTGCGCCGGGAGCCATATTTTTCACAAAGGGGGATTGGAGCTATGAAGCAATTTGTACACGCCTTTTTCATGTGTCAATCCATGTTCTGCGCCATTCCCTGCCCGTGCAGGATATGGGATGAGGAAGCCCGGGATAAGCTTCTCTGGTGTCTGCCTCTGGTAGGGCTGGAAATCGGGCTGCTCTGGTGGGCGCTGGGGCTGCTATGCGGTTTTTTGGGCCTGCCCCAGGCCGTAAGTGGGATTGTCCTGTGCGCCATACCCTTTTTCGCCACGGGCTTTATGCATCTGGACGGCTTTATGGATGTTACCGATGCCGTGAGATCCTACAGGGATCTGGCAAGGCGGCGGGAGATTCTGAAGGATTCCCATGTGGGTTCCTTCGCCGTCATCGGCGTGGTGCTGTTGATCGCCTGTCAGTTCGCGTTCTGCGTTTCCTTCCATAAAGAGACAGATCTTCGGGTGCTGATCGTCATTCCCGTGGTCAGCCGCTGCGGCAGCGCTCTGGCGGTTTCTGTGCTGCCAAAGATGTCCACCAGCCAGTATGTACAGAAAAAGGCGAAAGCGGCGGACGTGCTGATTCCCTGCGCCTTTTTGACGGCAGCCCTCATCTTTGCGTTCTGCCTGGGGCTTCAATCTGGACTGGTGCTGCTTGTCCAGATGGCGGGGTACGCCCTGGCGCTTCAAAGAGCTTACAGGTCTCTGGATGGGATGAACGGGGATATTTCCGGCTACGCGCTGACCATTTCCGAGCTGGCGGCCCTGGGGGCCTTGGCCATTCTGTAAGGAGGTTTCTATGGAACTGATTATCGGCGGCGCCTATCAGGGCAAGCGTAGCTTTGCCCGAGAGAAATTCGTTTTTCCTGAAGACGAGATTTTCACTTGTACCGATACGAATATTGATTTTTCCAAGCCCTGCATCGATAAGCTGGAAGATTTTGTTCTGGCCTGCGTACGGACGGGCATTGACCCTTTGGAAAAGCTGAAGGGGCAGGACCTTTCGGCTAAGGTCATCATCTGTATGGATATCTTCTGCGGTGTGGTGCCTATCGATGCGACCATGCGGCTGTGGCGGCATACCACGGGGCTTGTGTGCCAGTATCTGGCGAAGAATGCGGACGGCGTATACAGAATCTACTGCGGATTGGAGCAAAGGCTGAAATGAGCAGACTTTATCTCATTCGTCACGGTAAGACAGAGGCGAATTTGCAGCATCGCTACTGCGGGGCTACGGATTTACCCCTTTCCGCAGCCGGAAGAGAAGAACTGAAAGGGCTTCATTACGAAGTCTCCGGAGTCCGTTTCCTGACCTCCGGCATGCTGCGGACGGAACAGACCCTTGCCATTCTTTTCGGAGATGTACCCCATGAGAGACGGCCCGCTTTTCGGGAGGTGGACTTCGGCATTTTCGAAATGCACACCTACGAGGAGCTGAAAAAAGATCCAGCCTATCTGGACTGGATCACCGGCGACAATATGGCAAATATTCCGCCACAGGGAGAGAGCGGCAATCAAATGCTTGCCCGGGTCCTGGCGGCCCTGCCTGAGCTGCTGCGGGAGGACACAGTGCTTGTGACCCACGGCGGTGTGATTGCCGCCATTATGGAGCATCTTTTTCCGGAGAAGAAGAAAAACCGCTACCAATGGCAGCCCAGCCCGGGCCATGGATATCTGATTGAGGGAAATTCCTATAGGCCGATTCCGGAAGAACGTGATTGATACCCAAAAAACGCATCCACCGACAAAGCCAGTGGATGTGTTTTTTGGTGCGAGAGAGTGGACTCGATAACGCTGAGGAGCAATCTTGACTGGAGGGATTGTGATGAAAAAATATATGCTATTGTCAATCAGCATGATTATGTGTATTCTTCTCTCTGCTTGCGGGGCATCGGCGAAAGCTGACCCCATTGTTTTACCCGCAACAGAAGATATAATCTCCATTTCTGTTTCCGACGATAACGCAACGGCAACTTGTACAGACGGAGAACAGATAAGAGAAATCATGTCTGTTCTGATGGATATGGAGTCAACTTCAAAATCAAGCGTGAATGATTCTCCTAATATTGATGAATATGTAAAGATTGATTTTAATTGTTCTGATGATACTGTGACAACGATATTTTTCTACGAGGACAGCGGAACACAATATGTAGAGCAACCATATCAGGGAATATATATTCCAGCACCTGCGCTGAATACAATTATTTCCGATTTATTGAGTGAAGCTGACAGCTAACATTTCATATATCGAATAGGTCAATTTGAAACCAAACACCCACAAGGACAGTCGAGAAAATCGACTGCCCTTTTTCCATGCCGCAGGCAGAAAGGAGCGACTAACTATGACAAAGCCAAGAGAGAAAACCCGCGAGGAGTTGCAAACCGAGATTGAGGACGGAAAGAAAAAAATCCGGCAGTTTGAGAACCGGGAAAAGATGTTGCGGCAGAAGTTATCCAACGGAATATGTTCTGTGGTCTGCTGGTATGCGCGGACTGTGGTCACAACCTGAACTACCACTTCAACCAAGACAATCACGACATCATGTATTTCACTGTTCTAATTACGACAGTGGCCGGGGTAGCTGCACTTCTACCCATTATATCCGTGTAGACTTTCTGGAACAGGTGGTTTTGGGTGAGATCAAGCGGCTTACAAAGTAGCAAAAAAACGAGTGCTCTCATAGGACATCAAATCCTATAAGAACACTCGCAGTGGTGCGAGAGAGGGGACTCGAACCCCCACGGCGTAACCACACGCACCTCAAACGTGCTTGTCTACCATTCCAACACTCTCGCGTGTGCCTGAGTATTATACCGTAGATTCCCAGCTTTGTCAATCTTTTTTTCATGGGCCTCGGTTAAGCAATCGCTCAAATTGCCGCAAATCCCTCGTGGTTGACTTTGCGGCAAAACCCGGGTATAATAACCAAGATATAATAGGTTTAGTATGGCAGGTAAATGAATTATGGCTAAGAAACAACAGGAAGTATACGGAAATAACAGTATTTCCTCCTTGAAGGACGAGGAACGGGTGCGCAAGCGCCCGGCTGTTATCTTTGGATCGGACGATCTGGAGGGCTGCAAGCATGCGGTGTTTGAGATCCTCTCCAACGCCATCGATGAGGCCAGAGAGGGCTACGGCGATACCATTATCGTCACCCGCTACGAGGATCTCAGCGTGGAGGTGGAGGACTTTGGACGGGGCTGTCCCGTGGATTATAACGAGCGGGAAAAGCGCTATAACTGGGAGCTGGTGTTCTGCGAGATGTACGCCGGCGGCAAGTACGGCGAAAACGGCGAGAACTATGAGTACTCCCTGGGTCTTAACGGTCTGGGCTCCTGCGCCACCCAGTATGCCTCGGAATACTTTGCCGCCACCATCCGCCGGGACGGTTTCCGGTATGACCTCCATTTTGAAAAGGGCCGGAACATCGGCGGCCTGAAAAAGACCCCTACGGATCGGAAGAAAACCGGTTCGCTTTTCCACTGGAAGCCGGACAAAGAGGTCTTTACGGATATTGATATTCCCGTGGAATACTACCGGGATGTACTGCGCCGTCAGGCAGTGGTCAACAAGGGCATTACCTTCCGGTTCCGCAACCAGGTGGGCGGGAAGTTTGAAATGGAGGAATTCTGCTATGCTGACGGCATCCGCCAGTATGTAGAAGAGCTGGTAGGGGACAACGCCTTTACTATGCCCGTGTACTGGGAGACCGAGCGCCGGGGCCGTGACGCGGACAACCGGCCGGAGATGAAGCTGAAAATCACCGCCTCCTTCTGCTTCAGCAAGCAGATCTCCCACATTGAGTTCTATCACAACTCCTCCTGGCTGGAATACGGCGGCAGCCCGGACAAGGCTCTGCGCAGCGGCTTCACGGCGGCCTTCGACAAATACCTGAAGGACAACAACAAATACACCAAGAGCGAGAGCAAGATCATCTTCCAGGACATTCAGGACAGTCTGGTGCTTGTGACCAACTGCTTCTCCACCATCGGCTGTTTTGAAAACCAGACCAAGAAGTCTGTGAACTCTAAGTTCACCCAGGAGGCTATGACCGCCTTCTTCAAGGAGCAGCTGCAGGTCTGGTTCATTGAGAACAAGCAGGAGGCCGACCGGGCGGCGGATCAGATTCTGGTCAACAAACGGGCCCGGGAATCCGCCGAAAAGACCAAGTCCAGTGTGAAGAAAAAGCTCTCCGGCAGCGTGGACATTTCCAACCGGGTCCAGAAGTTTGTGGACTGCCGCAGCAAGGACCCCAGCGTCCGGGAACTCTATATTGTGGAGGGCGATTCCGCATTGGGCTCCGTTAAAATGGGCCGGGATGCGGAGTTCCAGGGCATTATGCCCGTCCGGGGCAAAATTCTGAATTGCCTGAAAGCGGATTACAGCAAGATTTTTGCCTCGCCTATTATTACGGACCTCATTAAGGTCCTGGGCTGTGGTGTGGAGGTCCAGGGCAAGCGGGCCAAGGACCTGAGCAATTTTGACCTCTCTGCCCTGCGGTGGAACAAGGTGGTCATCTGCACCGATGCGGATGTGGACGGCTTCCAGATCAGGACGCTGATTCTTACCATGCTATACAGGCTCTGTCCCACGCTGATCCGGGACGGCTATGTCTATATCGCCGAATCTCCGCTCTTTGAGATCGGCTGCAAGGACAAGACCTGGTTTGCCTACAACGAGCAGGAGAAGGTCAAGATTCTCAAGGAGCTGGAAGGGAAGAAGGTCACGATCCAGCGTTCCAAGGGCCTTGGCGAAAACGACCCCGCCATGATGTGGATGACCACCATGAACCCCGAGACCCGGCGGCTTATCAAGGTCATGCCCGAGGACGCGGAACGGACGGCCCACTACTTTAACGTCCTGCTGGGCGACGGCCTTCAGGAGCGGAAGAATTTTATTGCGGAAAACGGCTCCAGGTATCTGGAGCTGGCGGATATTTCCTGATAGGAGTCCAGTATGGCAAAGAAGAAGCAAGAAAAAGAAGAAAAAAAGGTAAATTTGGACGGCGTGGTGGGATTGGTTGGTTCCACTACGGAGCAGGCGGTTTCGGAGACTCTGGAAGTCAACTACATGCCTTACGCCATGTCCGTCATTGTCTCCCGGGCCATTCCGGAGATCGACGGCTTCAAGCCCTCTCACCGGAAGCTCCTGTATACCATGTATAAAATGGGCCTGCTTACCGGCGGCAGGACGAAATCCGCCAACATCGTGGGCCAGACCATGCGCTTAAACCCCCACGGCGACGCGGCCATCTATGAGACCATGGTCCGCCTGGCTCGGGGCAACGAGACGCTGCTGCATCCCTTTGTGGATTCCAAGGGCAACTTCGGCAAGGTCTATTCCCGGGACATGGCCTATGCCGCCTCCCGGTATACGGAGGCCAAGCTGGATCCCATCTGCGCCGAGCTGTTCCGGGACATTGATTCTGACACCGTGGATATGGTGGACAACTACGATGCCACCATGAAGGAACCCAGCCTGCTGCCCACCACCTTCCCCAATGTGCTGGTGTCCGCCAATCAGGGCATCGCCGTTGGCATGGCCAGCAATATCTGCTCATTCAATCTGAAAGAGGTCTGCGAGACTGCCATTGCCCTGATGAAAAATCCGGACCATGACATTCTGGAGACTCTGCCAGGTCCTGATTTCTCCACCGGCGCGCAGCTGCTGTATGATGAGGCGGCTACCCGGGAAATCTATTCTACGGGCCGTGGCAGCTTCCGTCTGCGCGCCAAGTGGCGCTATGTGAAGGATGGCAATCTGATCGAGATCACCGAGATTCCCTACAGTACGGCCACCGAGGTCATTATGGACAAGGTAGCGGAGCTTATCAAGGCGGGCAAAATCCGGGAGATTGCCGACATGCGTGACGAAACGGACCTGGGCGGCCTGAAGCTGACCATCGACCTGAAACGCGGGGTGGACCCGGACAAGCTCATGCAGAAACTCTTCCGCATGACGCCGCTGCAGGACAGCTTCCCCTGTAATTTCAACATCCTGATCGCGGGGATGCCCCGGGTTATGGGCATTGGCGAAATCCTGGATGAGTGGACCGCATGGCGTATGGACTGCGTGAAGCGCCGCCTGTATTTCCAGGTCCAGAAAAAGCAGGAGCGGCTGCATCTGCTCAAGGGTCTGGAACGGATTTTACTGGATATCGACAAGGCCATTACCATCATCCGGGAAACCGAGCTGGACAGCGAGGTGGTTCCCAACCTGATGATCGGCTTCGGCATCGATGAAATTCAGGCCAATTTCGTAGCCGAGATCAAACTGCGCAACATCAATAAGGAATACATTCTCAAGCAGACCAAGGCCACCTCCCAGCTGGAGCAGGAGATCGCCGAGCTACAGGACACCCTGAACAGCCAGAGAAAGCTGAAAAATGTCATTATCAAGGAGCTGCAGCAGGTAGCCGAAAAATACGGACAGCCCAGAAAAACAGAGATCCTCTATAATGTGGAGGAATCTGAGCCGGATAAGGAAGAGGACGAAACGCCCGACTATCCTGTCACCGTGTTCGTCTCCAAGGAAGGCTATCTGAAAAAGATCACTGCCCAGTCTCTGCGCATGAGCGGCGAGCAGAAGTTCAAGGAGGGCGACAGCCTGGCCTATAGCGTGGAAGCCACAAACAAGGGGGAAATGCTGGTATTCACGGACAGATTCCAGTGCTATAAAACAAGGCTCAGCGACTTTGAGGACGGAAAGGCATCTCTGCTGGGCGATTATCTGCCCCAGAAGCTGGGTATGGACGCCGGTGAAAACGTGTTGCAGGTCATCTTCCCGGGAGACTGGAAGGGCTTTGTGCTGTTCTTCTTTGAAAACGGCAAGGTGGCAAAGGTGCCCCTCAGTGCCTATGAGACCAAGACCAACCGGAAAAAGCTTACCGGCGCTTTTTCGGACAAGAGCCCGGCGGTGAAGATCCTGTCTCTGGCGGCAGATACCCAGATTGCCCTGTATTCGTCCGACGGCAGGGCCATGATCTTCTCCACAGCTGACCTGCTGCCCAAGACCACCCGCAATACCATCGGCGTGGCGGTCATGAGCCTGAAGAAAAAAGCGGTGCTGCAAAATGCTCTGCTTTTGGAGGAAAGCGGCATCGAAAACCAGGGACGGTATCGAATGAAGACCGTTCCGGCAGCGGGCGCGCTGCTGCGTGAGGAAGATTCCCGGGAAAAACAGGCAACCTTTGAGGTATAAAAGAAACAGGCGGGAGGAAGCACCATGAAAAAGCTCTGGCTGAAAATCGACTGGATCGCGGGCACGATTTTGGGCAGCGCGGCCTTTGCGCTGGGCTTTGCTCTGTTCCTGGACCCCAATGATATCAATACCGGTGGGGTGTCCGGTTTTGCCATGGTGCTGCGGGAGCTTTTGGGCTTCGGCAGCGTAGGCACCCTGACCATGCTCATCAATATCCCGCTGTTTTTGATCGGCGGTGTAAAAATCGGCAAAAAGTTTTTTGCCGGATCCTTCATCGGCATGGTGCTCAGCTCCGTTTTGATCGATGCCTTTGCCTTGATCCCATGGAATGCTCCAGAGCCTCTTGTCAGCGCGCTTTATGGTGGTGTGCTCTGCGGCGCTGGCCTGGGAATGGTATTTGTGTCAGGAGCCTCCACCGGCGGTTCGGATATTCTTGTGCGGCTGCTGAAAAAGCGCTATCGCAACGTGCCCATTGGCCGGATCTCCATTTGTTTTGACGCCGCCGTGGTGCTGCTTACCGGTATCGTCTTCCGGGATATCAGCAAGGCGCTGTACAGCGGCGTCGTCGTGTTCGTCTGCGGCCAGGTGATTGACGCGGTAGTGTATCGGTTTGACTATTCCCGCGTAGCCCTGATTATCTCTCCGAAGCATGAGGCCATAGCCCAGGCCATCGGTGAAAAGCTGGACCGGGGCGCTACCTATCTCCACGGGGCGGGATCTTATTCCAAAAAGGACATGGAGGTCGTTCTGGCGGTGGTCCGCAAAGGCCAGCTGGCAGAGCTGAAGGAACTGGTTATGAACATCGATGAAAACGCCTTCGTCATCGTCCAGGAGGCGCACCAGGTGCTGGGGGACGGCTTCTCCCATTATTCGCCGAACGAACTGTAGGGGGTTCCCATGAAAAAAGTCGGTTTCTATTCCGTGCTTCTGTCCGCGGCAGTGCTGCTGTCGGGCTGCAGCGTGTTTGACGGGCAGTATGTACGGGTGACGCCCCACGCCATGCAGTCCGCCCAGAGCCAGCAGGAGTCCGCAGCCGTCCGCAGCTATATGGAGCTGCGGGAGACGCTGACGGAGATGGTGGCCGCGGGCCGGGAGAACATGGTCATTCTGACCCAGGACTACCCGGAAACCCTGCTGGAAGAGAACATGAAAAGCGCCCGTCTGTATGTTTGCAGCTATGATCCCATCGGCGCTTACGCCGTAGAGGACATGACCTACGAGATCGGCACGAAGAGCGGCATGACGGCTGTGGCCGTAGCGGTCACTTATCGCCACAGCCAGTCGGATATTCGGGGCATTGTCCATCTGGACAGCACGGAAAAGCTGGAACAGACGGTTCTGAAGTCCCTGGAGGATATTGAATTCCGCCAGGTGATCCTTGTTCAGGATTACGCGAAAACGGATTTTGACCAGATGGTCCAGAATCTGGCCCAGGCCAACCCGCAGCGCATCATGGAGTGCCCTCAGGTGAGCGCGGACGTCTACGGCCGGGGAGCCACCCGCCTGATCGAGTTGTCCTTCACCTATGAGAATGGGCGGGATGTACTGCGGCAGATGCAGCTCCAGGTCAGCAAGGTCTTTGATTCCGCTTCCCTGTATGTCAGCGGTGATGGATCAGACCGGCAGAAACTGACCCAGCTCTATTCCTTTCTGATGGATCGTTTTTCCTATACCATGGATACCTCCATAACCCCTGCCTACAGCCTGCTGCGCCATGGGGTAGGGGACAGCCGCGCCTTTGCCATGGTGTTTGCCGCCATGTGCCGGGATGCGGGGTTGGAATGCCTAATGGTTACAGGTACAAAAAACGCGGAACCCTGGACCTGGAACATTGTACAGGACGATGGGCAGTATTATCATCTGGACCTGACCCAGTGCAAGGAGGACGGCTTCTTTTACGAACGGTCGGACGATGCTATGGGGGGCTATGTATGGGATTATTCGGCCTTTCCTGCCTGCGGCACGGTCATAAGAGAAAATTTGGAGGAATCGTAAAAAAGACTTGACATTTTGAAGAACTCTGCTATAATAAGTCTCGTTCCGCGGGTGTAGCTCATCCGGTAGAGCGCCACCTTGCCAAGGTGGAGGTAGCGAGTTCGAGCCTCGTCACCCGCTCCATAAAAGGGGCTGTCTCAAAATGATTTTCCAAAATCATACGAGGCAGCCTCACTTTTTCG
>CAVLCF010000033.1:0-32067 GCA_963661735.1 bacterium
CGCTGCCATTGCCACAGCTATGTTTTTCAAACTTTTTAACTCTTGATTCGCATTGACAGTTGACAATTAAAGTTTTTTCTTCGGAAATAGCCTGAAATCATTCAAAACTGTCCCGAAGGGACACCACAATTGTCAATTGTCCATTCGATTTTGTGCGGTTCCAATGCATCAGATTTTTTCTGCCCGGAATCCTTTTCCCGCAAAAAACGCCCGGATCTGGGCTTCTTCTGCCCTGACGCTGCCCTGCTGGAAATTGGGCTTGCCGCCGCCGCGGCCGGAGAGGGCCGCATTCATCTCCTTGTTCAGTGCCCGCAGGTCTCCCCCGGGCTGGGCCAGGCAGTAATGAAAGCCCGTCTCATTCTTCGAGAATCCGGCGGTGACGCCGCCGATTCCGGCGGACGCCAGATCCGTCAGGTTCCGCAGTCCTTCCGGATTCAGGTCCCGGGCGAAGAAGCAGCAATTCCCCGGTCCCGCCAGTGTCGCCGCCTGATAGGCAAAGAGCTGCCGCTCCAAAGCGCCTGCACGGTACTTCCAATCGTTCATGGTGTCCAGCAGCTGCGCCGCCCCCTGGGCGGTCTGGGTCAGCTGGGCGGAAAGCAGCCGGGAGACCTGCCGGTTCTGGTCGAACACCGCGTTCGCAAGATCAAAGGCCGCCCTGCCCGCAGCCATCTCGATCCGAGTGCCGCCCCGGCAGGGGACCGCGGAGAGCAGCTTGATCAGTCCGATTTCTCCCGTCGCGGCCACATGGACGCCGCAGCAGGCGCAGATATCGAAGCCCGGGACCTCCACGATCCTTACCGGCCAGGGCAGCGCCCGCTTTGTACGGTAGGGGAGTTTCTCCAGCTCTTCGGGGCTGGGCGTCCAGATGCGCAGGGGAATATTTTTCCAGATGGCCTCGTTGGCCTCCCGTTCAATTTCCGGCAATTTTTCCGCCGGGATCACCGCATCGAAATCGATAACGATGCCGGTCTGGTTCATGTGGAAGCCCGTATTGTGGCAGCCGTAGAGCCTGTGCAGAATGCCGGAGACAATGTGCTCGCCCGTGTGCTGCTGCATCCGAACGAACCGGGCTTCATAATCGATCCGGCCCGTGACCTCGCTCCCCACTGCCAGCGGCCCGTCGCACAGGTGGACGATCTCCTCCCCCTTTTCCCGGGTATCCAGGACCCGGACGCCGCCCAGTGTGCCCGTATCCGCCGCCTGACCGCCGCCCAGGGGATAAAAGGCGGTCCGGTCCAGAATGACCGCAAAGCCCGCCTCCGTCTCCCGGCAGTCCAGGACCCTGGCTTCAAATTCGGACAAATGGCAGTCCGCGTAATATATTTTTTCGGTTGTCATAACGCGTTTCATTCCCTTTCGTTTTCTTTCCGTTTTCCCGAAGGAAAACGGAAAATTCTGTTTTTCGCATTATAGCACATTCCTTTTTTTATTGCAACGAAGGGGACGTATAAAGAATGTATGGTAGATTTTACAAAAATAATGCTGGTTTTTCCAGAAAATGTAGAGTACAATAAACAAAGATACTATATACGAGGTGATTCCCCATGCCGTCCGCCTATGCCCATCTGCGCTTTGCCAGGGAAGTGATCCCCGCGGTGCCCCCAAAGTACCGGGCCATCGTCAAAAACCTTACCCGGCTTTACAACGTCGGGTCCCAGGGCCCGGACCCACTGTTTTTCTACAACCCGCTGGCCGCCAACGGCGTGGAACGGCAGGGCCACGCCTGCCACGCCATGACAGGAAATGCCTTTTTTGAAGCCGCTCTCAAAAGATACCGTCTTTCCCCTTCCGAGGGCGCCGCTGCTTACCTCTTCGGTGTGCTGGCCCACTACTGCCTGGACAGCCATTGCCACCCACTGATAAACGCCGCCACAGAGGAGGCGAACCTGGACCACATGGAGCTGGAAACGGAATTCGACCGCTTTCTGCTGCAAAAGGACGGCAAGCTGCCGCCTCACCTGCAAAGCTACTACAAGGATATCCATCTGACCCGGGGCGAACGGGCCACGGCGGCGGCGCTGTATGAAAATCTCTCCCCCGCCGCCTTTGGCTGGGGCGTCCGGAATATGGCAAACGTCCACCATGTGGCCACAGCCCGGAACCGGAAATTCGCCAAGAAGCTTCTGGGCCTGGGGGGCCGGAAGGGCCGGGCATTTCTCATGACCGTCGGCCCGAACCCGATGTACGCCCACCTGGACCAGCCCATTCTGGATGGCTACGAAGCCGCTCTGGCAGACTACCCCATTCTTGCCGCCCAGCTGGCGGACGCGCTCAGTAACGGCGCCCCTCTGGGGCCGGAATTTGCCCCCACCTTCGGGTGAGAAAGGATGTACTTATGAAAAAATTCAAGCTCACGGCCCTGGAACGGAACTGGATCCTCTACGATGTGGGAAACTCCGCGTTTATCCTGCTGGTTTCCACCCTGATCCCCATTTACTTCAACTCCCTGGCAGGGGCAGGCGGTCTGAACGAGAGCCAATATCTGGCTTTCTGGGGCTACGCCGGTTCCGCATCCACCCTGATGGTTGCCTTTATCGCCCCCATCTGCGGCACTCTGGCAGACCAGAAGGGCTTTAAGAAGAAGCTGTTTCTGGCCATGATGCTCCTGGGCGTTGTGGGCTGCGCCGCCCTGGGCGCGGCCTGGAGCTGGCTGTCCTTCCTGGTCATCTATGTGCTGGCAAAGGTAGGCTATTCCTCCAGCCTGGTGTTCTACGATGCCATGCTGCCGGAAGTCACCACCGATGAGCGCATGGACAATGTGTCCTCCCAGGGCTACGCCTACGGCTACATCGGCTCCGTGATCCCCTTTATTCTCTGCCTGGTGCTGGTGCTGCTGGGGGACAAGATCGGCATTTCCGCGGGCACGGCCATGGTCGTCTCCTTCCTTCTGGTAGCCGTCTGGTGGCTGGTCTGCACCCTGCCTCTGCTGAAGGGCTATCAGCAGAAAGCCTATGTGGAACGGGCCGCGCACCCCGTCAAGGATACCTTCCGGCAGCTGGGCCGCACCTTCCGGGACGCCAGCCGGGAAAAGCACATCTTCCTGTACCTCGTTGCCTTTTTCTTCTTCATTGACGGCGTCTACACCATCATTGACATGGCCACCGCCTACGGCACCGCCCTGGGGCTGGACAGCACAGGGCTGCTGCTTGCCCTGCTGGTGACGCAATTCGTAGCCTTTCCCTTCGCCATTCTCTTCGGCCGTCTCTCCGCCACCCAGGATACCGGCAAGCTCATCAAACTGTGCATTCTGGCCTATACGGGCATTACCCTGTTCGCGGTCTTTCTGAAAAGTCAGTGGCAGTTCTGGGTGCTGGCAGTTCTCGTAGGCATGTTCCAGGGCGGCATTCAGGCCCTGAGCCGGTCCTACCTGGGCAAGATCATTCCGCCGGAGCGCAGCGGCGAATACTTCGGCCTCATGGACATCTGCGGCAAGGGCGCGGCTTTCCTGGGCACCACCCTGATCGCCGTCATCAGCCAGCTCACCGCCGGTATGACCGTCCGTCTCTTCGGCCAGGAGCTGCAAAACGAGAGCATTGCCGTGGGAACGCTTGTGATTCTCTTCGCCGTCGGCTACGTGCTCTTCTGCAAGGCGGACAAGCTGAACAAGGCGAGAACCTGATTTTCATTCCCCGGAGGCCGGACCTCCGGGGATCTCTGTACATTGGGGCATGGAGCAAGCAAATTGACAATTGACAATGAACAATTGACAATTATTGTGTCCCTGCGGGACGAATTTGAATAATTTATCGATTTGTTTCCGAAGAAAACCCCTTAATTGTCAATTGTCAACTGTCAATTGTCAATTCGTATATCCGCTCCAATTTTCTCTTTTCATTGACACGGTCGAACCGCCTGTGGTATAATTCAGGCTGTATCAGTGTGCCGAAGCTCCCGCTGCCGGCAGCGGGGAGAAAGGGGGAATCGCCTGTGGAAGACAAACGCGTTCTGTTTCTTGCCAACGTGCCATCACCCTATCGGGTGGCTTTTTTCAATACATTGAGCCGGGACTGCCGTCTGACCGTGCTCTATCAACTCCACGCCTCCGCCGAGCGGGACGAAAAATGGACGGCCGCCCAGGAGGGCGACTATGAGACCGTATATCTGAAGGGCCGGGCCACGGATGTGGACAAGGCGCTCTGCCCCGGGGTGATCTCCTGGTTGGAAAAGGGCTGGGATGCCATTGTAATCTGCGGCAATTCCTCTCCCACGGAGCTGCTGGCCATTTCCTGGTGCAAGCTGCGGCGGATCCCCTACTGTCTGGAGGGGGACGGCGCTTTCGCCAAAGAGGGCCAGGGGCTGAAAGAGCGGATCAAAGCCCGCAGCATCCGGGGGGCGAATCTCTACCTCTCCACCTGCCATGAGCTGGACAAATACTATCTGCATTACGGGGCAAAGCCGGAGGCGCTGCGCCGCTACCGTTTCTCCTCTTTGACCCGGAGCGACATTCTTCCCGCCCCTGTGGGCCTGGAGGATAAGCGGAAGCTTCGCAGGGAGCTGGGCATTCCCGAGGAAAAAATGCTGCTCTCCGTGGGCCAGTTCATTCCCCGGAAGGGCTTTGATATTCTCCTGCAGGCCGTCAATACCATGGACAAGCACATCGGCGTCTACATCGTCGGCGGCGTTCCCACGGAGGAATACCTGACCTATGCCAAGGAAAACGACCTGACGAATGTCCACTTTGTGGGCTTCAAGACCAAGCAGGAGCTGGAAAGCTACTATCTGGCGGCGGACCTGTTCGTCCTGCCCACCCGGGAGGATATCTGGGGGCTGGTGGTGGAAGAAGCCATGTCCTGCGGCCTGGGCGTTATCACCACGGACCGCTGCAACGCGGGACTGACCCTGATTGAAAACGGAAAAAATGGCTTTCTGGTGCCTGTGGACGATGTCCACGCCCTGCGCATGGCCATTACGGACGCCATTGTCCACAGCGCCGCCTTTGGGGCCGCGGCGCTGGAAACCGTCCGCCCCTATACCATTGAAAATATGGCCGCCGACCATCTGCGCATTCTGGCGGACCTGAAAAAGGAAGGATAACTTATGTCAGAATTTTCCGGCGCGACTTTGATGATCACCGGCGGTACCGGCTCCTTCGGCAATACCGTTCTGAAGCATTTCCTGGATACCGACATTGGCCAGATCCGCATTTTCTCCCGGGACGAGAAGAAGCAGGACGATATGCGCCATCTGCTCCAGTCCACCCACCCCGATTCCGCCGCCAAGGTCAAATTCTACATCGGCGACGTGCGGGATCCCCAGTCCATACAGGACGCCATGTACGGCGTGGACTTCGTATTCCACGCCGCCGCGTTGAAGCAGGTGCCCTCCTGCGAGTTCTTCCCCATGCAGGCGGTGAAGACCAACGTGGAGGGCACGGACAATATGCTCCACGCCGCCATTAACGCCGGAGTCAAGCGGGTGGTCTGCCTGTCCACGGACAAGGCCGCCTATCCCATCAACGCCATGGGCATTTCCAAGGCCATGATGGAGCACGTGATCTACGCCAACGCCCGGGTAGCCGCAGAACGGGGCGGCACCACCATCTGCTGCACCCGCTACGGCAACGTCATGTGCTCCCGGGGCAGCGTCATTCCTCTGTTCATTGACCAGATCCGCGGGGGCAAGCCCATTACCATTACGGACCCCAATATGACCCGGTTCCTTATGAATCTGGACGAGGCCGTTGACCTGGTGAAATTCGCCTTTACCAACGCCAATCCCGGGGACCTGTTTATCCAGAAGGCCGACGCCTCCACCATCGGGGACCTTGCCAGGGCCGTGCGGCAGCTCTTCGGCGACACGGGCACCAACATCATCGGCACCCGCCACGGCGAGAAGCTTTACGAGACCCTGATGACCCGGGAGGAGCGGCTGCGCAGCGAGGACATGGGCCAGTACTTCCGTGTGGCCGCCGACAGCCGGGACCTGAACTATGACAAATTTGTGGTCCAGGGCCAGGTACACACCCAGGCCGACGAATCCTACACCAGCCATAACACCACCCGCCTGGACGTGGAGGGCACCGTGAAAAAGCTGCTGACCACGGATTACGTCCGGGAAGAGCTGGCGGGCATCCGGCACCTGTAACGGGCATTGGGAAGTACCACGGGTAAAAAACGTTTCGTTTTGATCCGGCACCGCGGTCTCAAAAAAGCCAGGCCTGCGGTTTACAATCGCCAGCTTCTCAGCAACCGATTGATTTTACAGAAAAGGCGGCGTTTCGTCATGACAGACTACAGCAAGGTATCCTTTCAGGACAACGGCAAATTAAAGCTCCTTATTATTGTCGGCACCCGGCCGGAGATCATCCGGCTGGCCGCCGTGATCAATAAGACCCGGCGCTATTTTGACGTGATCCTGGCCCACACGGGGCAGAACTACGACTACAACCTGAACGGGATCTTCTTCCGCGACCTGAAGCTGAAGGACCCGGAGGTCTACCTGAACGCCGTCGGTGCGGACCTGGGCGAAACCATGGGCAACATTATCTCCGAGAGCTACAAGCTCATGACCGCCATCCGGCCCGACGCCGTGCTGGTGCTGGGAGATACCAACAGCTGCCTGTCCGTCATCGGGGCCAAACGGCTGCACATCCCCATATTCCACATGGAGGCGGGCAACCGCTGCAAGGACGAGTGCCTGCCGGAGGAGACCAACCGTCGGATCGTGGACATCATCTCCGACGTGAACATGGCCTATTCCGAGCACGCCCGCCGCTACCTGGCGGACACCGGTCTGCCCCGGGAGCGGACCTACGTCACCGGCTCCCCCATGGCCGAGGTGCTGCACCGGAATCTGGCGGAGATCGAGGCATCCGACATCCACGCCCGTCTGGGCCTGACCAAGGGGAAGTATATCCTGCTCTCCGCCCACCGGGAGGAGAACATCGACACGGAAAAGAATTTTCTGTCCCTCTTCCACGCCGTCAACGCCATGGCGGAAAAATATGACCTGCCCATTCTCTACTCCTGCCACCCCCGCTCCAGAAAACGGCTGGAGGAGACCCACTTTCAGCTGGACAGACGGGTCATTCAGCACGAGCCCTTGGGCTTCCACGACTACAACTGCCTGCAAATGAACGCTTTCTGCGTGGTGTCCGATTCCGGCACCCTGCCGGAGGAGAGCAGCTTCTTTACCTCCATAGGCCACCCCTTCCCCGCCGTGTGCATCCGCACCTCCACCGAGCGGCCCGAGAGCCTGGACAAGGCCGGGTTCATTCTCTCCGGCATTGACGAAAGGGGCCTGCTGCAGGCCGTGGACGTGGCCGTGGAAATGGTGAAAGACGGCTGCTATGGCCTGCCCGTGCCCGACTATACGGACGAAAACGTGTCCGATAAGGTGGTCAAGCTCATCCAGAGCTATGTGGGCGTGGTCAACAAAATGGTCTGGAGAAAGGGCTGATTCCATGAACATTCTCGTCACCGGCGCAAAAGGCATGGTCGGCACCGCCCTGGTGGATAATCTGAAAAATCTGCGGGACGGGAAAAACCGCACCCGCCCAAAGCTGCATATCGGAGAAATTTACGAATACGACCGGGATTCCACCCCGGAAGAGCTGGACGAATACTGCCGGAAAGCAGATTTCATCTTCAATCTGGCAGGGGTCAACCGGCCGGAAAACCCAGAGGATTTCATGAAGGGGAACTTTGGCTTTGCCTCCCGGCTGCTGGAAACATTAAAGCGCTATGGAAACACCGCCCCCATTATGCTCTCCTCCTCCATCCAGGCCACTCTGTCCGGCCGCTTCGGTGATTCCGAGTACGGCCGCAGCAAAAAAGCGGGAGAGAAACTGTTCTTCTCCTGTGCCGAAGAGACCGGGGGGAAGGTCTTTGTCTACCGGTTCCCCAACCTCATGGGCCACAGCCGCCCCAAATACAACAGCGCCGTCTCCACCTTCTGCTGGGCCGTAGCCAACGACCAGCCCTTTACGGTCAATGACCGGTCTACGGAACTGGAGCTATTGTACATTGACGATCTCATTGAGGGAATGTTCGACCTTCTGGAGGGAAAGCCCCAGCGCTGCGAGTTTGACGGCGTGGAAACGGTATTGACCCCCACAGGCCGGTACTGCTGCGTCCCCGTGACCCACAAGGTCACGCTGGGAGAGATCGTAGACCTGCTGGAAAGCTTCAGGCAGGAACCCGCTACCCTTCTGATGCCGAAAATGCCCGCGGGCAGCTTTGCCAAAAAGCTGCATTCTCTATACCTGACCTACCTGCCTGCGGACAAGTTCAAATACCCTCTGAAAATGAACATCGACGACCGGGGCAGCTTTACGGAGCTTCTGCACACCCAGGACTGCGGTCAGGTCAGCATCAATATTTCCAGGCCCGGCGTCACCAAGGGCCAGCACTGGCACAATTCCAAATGGGAGCTGTTTATCGTGGTCCAGGGCCATGGTCTCATCCGGGAGCGGAACATCCACACCGGGGAAACCGTGGAATTTCAGGTCAGCGGCGAAAAAATCGAGGCCGTCCACATGATCCCCGGCTGGACCCACAGCATCGTAAACCTTTCCGATACGGAAAATCTGGTGACGGTCATGACCTGCAACGAGATTTTTGACCCAAACCACCCCGACACTTTTTTTGAACCCGTATAGCAGGAGAAGCCAATGAAAACACTGTATTTTGACCTCGGCATGGGCGCCGCCGGGGATATGCTCACCGCCGCTCTGTTTGAACTGATGCCTGACCGCACCCAGGCTCTGGCCCAGCTGAACGCCCTGGGGCTGCCCGGGGTGGAATTTATCCCCGAAAAAGCCAGCAAATGCGGCGTCACCGGCACCCATATGCGGGTCATCGTAAACGGCCGGGAGGAGCGGGCGGACGACGCGCACGACCACGAGCACCATGAACATCACGAACATCATCACCATCACGCCTCCATGGAGGACATTGAAGCCCTGGTTTCCGGCCTGAACGCCTCCCAGGCAGTAAAGAGCGGCGTGCTGGCGGTTTACCGGAAAATCGCCCAGGCGGAAAGCCAGGTTCACGGCGTTCCCGTTTCCGAAATTCACTTCCACGAGGTAGGCGCCATGGACGCTCTGGCGGATATTGCCGCCGCGGCTTTCCTTCTGGAGCGGCTGGCCCCGGAAAAGGTCCTGGCCTCCCCGGTGCAGGTAGGCTTCGGCAAGACCCGCTGCGCCCACGGCCTGCTGCCCGTCCCCGCCCCCGCCACGGCGTTGCTGCTGCTGGGGGTGCCCATCCGGGCCGGGAACATTGAGGGGGAGCTGTGTACCCCCACCGGTGCCGCCCTGCTGCGGCAGTTCGTCAGCGCTTTCGGCCCCATGCCGCTGATGACGGTAGAGCGCATCGGCTACGGCCTGGGCCAGAAGGATTTCCCCGCCGCCAACTGCCTGCGGGCCATGCTGGGCGAGAGCTGATCCTTCGCCGCTGCCTGTCCGATACGAAATATTCACAGTTTATCTCCATATTGTTTTGTTTTCCGTTAAATTCCTTTCATAGTCTCCCGATATGATGAAGGCACGAAAGCGGAACACAAGGAAACAAACCTCTTCCCTTTCGTTTTACGGATAGACTCCTCTCTTCTCTCTTCTCTTTCTATTTCCAACAGCAAAGCCCCCGGGACCAAAATCCCGGGGGTTTTGCTATACATTGCACAGCGCCGTGAACAAGCAGCAAAGCAGGATCCCCAGAGCTGTTGGCAGCGCCGCTGCCAGTGCCGTCCATTTGCGGCTGCCGGTTTCCTTGCGGATGGTCAGCAGGGTGGTGGAGCAGGGCCAGTGGAGCAGGGTGAACAGAAGCATACTGCCCGCCCGCTGCCAGGTCCAGCCGTTGGACAGAAGGACGGCCCCCAAGCTGCCGCCGTCGATCCCGGCCAGGCTGCTGCCCGCCGTATAGCCCATGAGGACAATGGGCAGGACGATCTCGTTGGCGGGAAAGCCCAGAAGAAACGCCAGAAGGATCACCCCATCCAGTCCCATGGCCCGGCCCAGCGGTTCCAGGAACGCCGCGCAGCCGGACAGCAGCGTGCCGCCCCCCAGGTGGACATTGGCCAGTACCCATAAGAGCATTCCCGCCGGGCAGGCCACGGCAAGGGCCCTGCCAAGGACAAAAACCGTCCTGTCCAGCACGGAGCGCAGGATCACTTTGCCCACCTGTGGCTTCCGATAGGGCGGCAGCTCCATAGCAAAGGCCGACGTCGCGCCCCGCAGCACCGTGCGGCTCAGGATCCAGGTGCTGCCCAGGGTCATGGCTACGGAGAATACCACCACCAGCGTCAGCAGCCCCGCCTGCCGCCAAAGGCTTCCCCCGGCGCCAAAAAACAGGGTCAGCAGCGTGATAATCAAGGGAAAACGGCCGTTGCAGGGCACAAGATTGTTGGTCAGGATCGCCAGCAGCCGTTCCCGGGGAGAGTCGATGATCCGGCATCCCACCACTCCCGCCGCGTTGCAGCCCAGGCCCATGCACATGGTCAGAGCCTGTTTGCCGCAGCCCCGGCAGCAGCAGAAGGGCCGGTCCAGCAGGTAGGCGATCCGGGGCAGATACCCCACATCCTCCAGAAGGGTAAACAACGGAAAGAAGATGGCCATAGGCGGCAGCATGACGGCGCAGACCCAGGCCGTGGTCCGGTACGCGCCCAGGATCAAAAGCCCGGTGAGCCAGTCAGGCGCGCCCAGGGCGGCAAATCCTTCCAAAAGCAGCGCCTCCCCCCGGTCCAGCAGCGCCTGCAGCCCATCGGACACGGAATTGGTCCCCGCCAGAGTCAGCCAGAATATCCCGGCAAGCAGCAACAGCAGCGCCGGATAGCCCAGGGCCCGGGAGGTCAGCAGGCGGTCGATCCGGCGGTCCCGGCCGGTGTCTCTCGTTTTCTCCCGGTTCACCACGCCCCGCATGATTTGCTCCGCCAACCGCACCGGGGTGGATGCCATTGCGTCCGTTACGGTATCCGCATCCAGCCCGGCGTCGGCCCGGATCGTATTGGCGCTTTCCGCGGCCCCTTCCGGAAGCCAGGGGGACAGCTCTTCCAGCAGCTTCTCGTCCCCCTCCAGCAGCTTCAGCGCCAGAAAGCGCCGGGGCAGCGGCCCTTCCGGCAATATCTTTACAATTTTCTCCACGGCTCCTTCCATCTCCGGCGGATAGGGCACGGCAATGGGGGAATCCTCCGGCGGCGGGGCGTCCACGGCCTCCAGGAGCCGGGAGAGGGTCCGCTTCTTCCGGGCCGTCACCCCAATTACGGGCACGCCCAGCCGTTTGGAGAGCAGGGACAGATCCAGTCCTATCCCCTTACGCCGGGCTTCATCCATCAGATTCACGCAGACCACCGCCCGGGGTGTGATCTCCAGAATTTGCAGCACCAGCACCAGATTTCGCTCCAATGTGGTGGCGTCGCAGACCACCACCACCTTTTCCGGCCCCTCAGCGCAGAGGAAATGCCTTGCGACCTGCTCCTCCGGGGAATGGGACAGCAGAGAATATGTACCCGGCAGGTCCGCCAGGATCCGGCCGCCGCAGCTGCCCTGGGCCACGGCCACGGTTTTCCCGGGCCAGTTGCCCGTGTGCTGGCGCATGCCGGTCAGGGCATTGAACAGGGTGCTTTTGCCCACGTTGGGGTTCCCGGCCAGAGCGATCACCCCGGAAGCCGGGTGGGTCTCCCGATCCAATACCCCAAAACCTACGGAGCTTCTGGTCAATCCCATGGCATTTCCTCCGTCCGGACCAGCACCCCCGCGCTGTCCCGGCGGCGCAGAGCGATAACGGTGCCCCGGATCTCATAAGCCGACGGGTCTCCAAGGGGACTTCTGCCCAGACATTCTACCCTTGTTCCGGCCACCAGGCCCAATTCCAGCAGTCTGCGCCGCATGGCCCCCTGGGTCTCCAGCCCCGCCACCCGGCAAACGCCGCCCGGGGCGACCTCATTCAATCGCAGCATATGGCAACACCTCATTCTGATTCCAAAGAGCATTCTTCCGGCCATTCTATTCCTGTCCGCTGCTGTCGGTGCGGGAAAAGAAAAGTTGTTTCTTCCCCGGATATATGCTATAATGCGGACAGATGTTTTTTATTGATAAGACATACTGTACAGAAAAGGAGAACCCCATGCAGAAAGAATTGCTGCGGCTGACCGCCGCGAACAAAGGCGACCTGTGCTCCGGCTTCCGGCTGGTGAAGAAGGAATACGTGCCCTCCAAACACGCCGACCTCTACACCCTGCTGCACGAAAAAACGAAGGCGCAGCTTTTATACTTCGCCCGGGCAGACGAAAACAAGACTTTTGCCATTGCCTTCAAAACCCTGCCGGAGGACGACACCGGTGTGTTCCACATTCTGGAGCACAGCGTGCTCAACGGCTCCAAACGCTTCCCCGTCCGGGAGCCCTTTGTGAACCTGCTGCAAAGCTCCATGCAGACATTCCTGAACGCCATGACCTACCCGGACAAAACGGTCTACCCCGTTTGCAGCCGCAACGACAAGGACTTTCACAACCTGATGGAGGTCTACCTGGACGCGGTGTTCTGCCCCGCCATCTATGAAAAGCCCCAGATCTTCATGCAGGAGGGCTGGCACTATGAATTTGACGGCGAGGATGCCGAGCCCTATTACAACGGCGTTGTGTACAGCGAGATGAAGGGCGCTTTCTCCGATGTGAGCGAGCTGATGGAGACGGAGTCCATGCGGCTGCTGTTCCCGGACAGCAGCTACGGTTTCGTCAGCGGCGGCCACCCGGAGAGCATCCCTAAGCTGACCTACGCCCAGTTCATCGCCAACCACAGGCGGTACTACCATCCCTCCAACGCCCGGATCTATCTGGACGGCAAAATGGACATTGACGAAATTCTGCGCTACATAGACGAGGAATATCTGAGCAAGTACGACTACCGTGCTCCGGACTTTGATTTCACGGTCCAGAAGCAGGTGGTAGGGGAAAAGACCGTTTCCTATTCCGCCAAGCCCGGCGAGGAGGCCAAGGCCCACATGGTCTTCTCCAAGCTGCTGTGCGCGCACGACGAGCCGAAAAAGGTACTGGCCGCCAAGGTGCTGGCCAAATATCTGACCGGCTCCAACGAAGCCCCTCTGAAGCGGGCTTTCCTGGAAAAGGGCCTGTGCCAGGACATTTCCCTACAGGTGAACGACGGCGTCTTCCAGCCCTTCCTCTCCCTGAACGTCCGCAATACCGAGCAGGAAAAATTTGCCGGGGTGGAAGTCTGCCTGCGGGAATCCGTCCGGGACATCCTCGCCAAGGGTCTTGACAAGGAGGCCCTGCTTGCCGAGCTGGAACGGATGGCCTTTACCAGCCGGGAGATCGAGGAGCCCTACGGCCTGATCCTGGGCCTGACCGCCCTGGACGGCTGGCTCTACGGAGACGATCCCCTGACCTATATCGAAACCGCCGGAATTTATGACGCTCTGCGTCAGAAAGCGGACACCGATTTCTTTGCGAACCTGCTGAAGGAGATGCTGGGCGATACCGGCAGCCTCTGCAAGGTCTATCTGCCGCCCTCCGAGACCAAGGCCCAGGAGGACCAGCAGGCCGAGAAAGCCCGGCTGGAGGCGGACATCGCCCGCTGGGACGAAGCCGCCCGAAAAAGGGCCTATGCCGACTTCCAGATCATGCGCCAGTGGCAGAAAACCCCGGATTCCCCCGAAGCCCTGGCCACTCTGCCCACTCTGACCCTGGGGGATGTCTCCGAGGATGTGCCCCCGATTCCTGTAAAGCGGGATTCGGAAAAGCTTCTGCGGGTGGAGACGGAGTCCAACGGGATCACTTATGTAAACCTCTTCTTTGACGTTTCCGATTTTGATCTGGAGGAGCTGCGGCTGCTGAATGTGCTCTCCGGCTGCTTCAGCAAGCTGCACACGGTTAAAACCTCCGCCCAGGCGCTCCAGACCAGGATCAAGGCCAATTTCGGCCGTCTGTCCGCCGGGATCGACCGCATGGCCCCGCCGAAGCAGCTGGACAAGTGCACCCCCTATCTGACGGTTTCCGCCGCCATGCTGGAGGAGAACGTCTCCCAGGCCCTGCCCCTGCTGGAAGAACTGCTGACCCAGGCCCTTTACGATGAGGCGGACCGCATTGCCGAGATCATCGACCAGAACAGCTACTATTACAAGCAGGCCATGGTCAGCAGCGGCCATATGTACGCCATGTTCAAGGCCATGGCCCCCTTCTCCCGGGACGCGGCGCTGCAGGAATGCCTGCGGGGCGAAAGCTATGTGACCTGGCTGTCCGAGCTGGCCCAACGCTTCCGGGAGAACGCCCCGGCCCTGTGCGGGAAGCTCGCTGCCCTTGCCAAAAAAGCATTTGCCGGAAACCGGCTCTTTATTGCCTGCACCGGCAAGCTGGATACCGCCCTGCTGGACACCCTTTCCGCCGCTTTGCCGGAAATCCCCATGGGTAGCCCCGCCCGGCTGCCCGGCTTTGACACCGCCCCCGCCGCCATTGAGATTGCCGCCGACGTGAGCTACAGCGCGCTGGGCGCCAACCTCTATGCACTGGGCAGCGGCTACACCGGCAGTGTTTCCGTGCTGGCCTCCCTGATGACCTACGGCTACCTGTGGAACGCCGTCCGGGTCCGGGGCGGCGCTTACGGCACCGGCATGCGGGCAGGCTCCGACGGCAGCGTCTGCTGCTACTCCTACCGGGATCCCAACCTGGCCTCCACCCGGGCCGCCTTCGCCGCCATGGCAGACTTCCTGGAGGACTGGCTGAAGGAGGATCAGGACCTGGAGAGCACCATCATCGGCACCGTCAACACCACGGATCCCCTGCTGGGCCCCTCCGCCGCTTTCTCCACCGCCTGCAGCCGCTATCTCCGGGGCGTGACCCACTCTGACATCCTGCGCACCCGCCGGGAACTGCTGCACACCACCAAGGAGGACCTGCGCGGTCTGCTGGAAACCTTGCGCGCTTTCCAGTCCGAAGCCAGGTTCTGCGCCGTAGGCAGCAAAGACGCGGTGGCGTTTCTGAAGTAAACGAGGCCAAAGCCAAGACGGCATCCCTCCATTTTGAAGGATGCCGTCTTGGCTTTTCATTTTTGCCCGTAATAAGCATTTTTTCCATGCTTACGCAGGTAGTGCTTGTCCAGCAGCGGCTGTTGGATCTGCCGCAGCTTCGGGTTTAGCTGAAGGCTGTGAAAATTCATGAATGCCGTCTGTTCCAGCACTGCCGCATTGTGAACTGCCTCCGCCGGATCCCTGCCCCATGCAAAAGGACCGTGGCTGCGGACCAGCACAGCCGGGATCTGTGCTGGATCTCTGCCCGCAAAGGTTTCAACGATAACGTTTCCTGTCTCCCATTCATAGTCTCCGGCGATCTCCTCCGGGGTCATCGCCCGGGTGCATGGCACCGCCCCATAAAAATCATCCGCCTGCGTCGTTCCGTATGGCACGACCTCCACACCTGCCTGAGCAAAGGCCGTCGCCCAACGGCTATGCGTATGCACAATGCCTCCGCAGCCCGGAAACGCGGTGTAGAGCGCCAGATGGGTCGGCGTATCACTGGACGGCCTCCATTTTCCCTCTACAGTATTGCCCGCCATGTCCACCACGACCATATCCGTAAGCGTCATGGTCTCATAGGGTACTCCGGATGGCTTGATAACAACCAGTCCCCGCTCCCGGTCTATCCCTGAGACATTGCCCCAGGTAAATGTCACAAGGTCGAGCTTCGGCAGACTGAGATTCGCTCGCAATACCTGCTCTTTCAGTTCTTCCAGCATATTCGCTTCACCTTTCAGTCCCGCAGAACGGCTGCAGCCGTTCTTTCGATCTCCAACGTCTGACGGTACCGTACCAGGAATGCCGCAAAGCCCTCAATTTCCTGCTGCTCCGCCATAACCGTATGGGCCTCCGCTCCTGAAAACACCCTTTTTTCCAGAAAATTCTCCAGAGTCTCCCCAGGCTGACGCCACAGCAGATACCCACACAGCAGCGCCATGCCATAGGGGCCTCCCTCTCCCGCTGTTTCCATAACGGCTACAGGCGTCCCGGTAGCCGCGGACAGGATCCGCTGTCCCACTTCCGGCGTCTTGAAGAATCCGCCATGGGCATAGAGCTTGGTCATTTTCACCTTTTCCTGCCGCGTCAGAATATCCAGACCGATTTTCAGGGAAGCAAGGGCAGACAGGAGGTGCGTCCGCATAAAGTTCCCCAGGGTCAATTGGCTGTCTGGACTGCGAACCAGCAGCGGGCGTCCCTGATCCATCCCCAAAATGGCCTCTCCGGAATAGAAATTGCAGCTGACCAGCCCGCCGCCATCCGGGCGACCCTCCAGCGCCTTTCGGAACAGCATTGCGTACAGCTGACTTTTTTCCTGGCGCGCACCGATCATCTCCGCAAATTCCCCGAGCAGAGAAACCCACGCATTAATGTCCGAAGTGCAATTATTGCAGTGCACCATAGCAACAGGAAGTCCCGTGGGCGTTGTCACCATGTCAATTTCCCGGTGTACTGCCATTTCTCGGTCCGTAACCAGCATGGCAAAGTCCGATGTCCCGGCAGAGACGTTTCCGGTTCCCAATCGAACAGCATTCGTTGCCGTCATACCGGTTCCCGCGTCTCCTTCGCAAGGAGCCAGTGGGATCCCCGGCCGCAGATCTCCCGCCGGGTCCAGCAGCGCAGCCCCCTCCGGAGTCAGGCATCCCGCCGGTGTTCCCGCGGGCACAGGCTTTGGCAGGATCTGCTCCAGGCTCCAGAGATAGCCCATTCTCGCCGCCAGTGCGTCAAATTTATGGACCATATCTTTATCATAGGTACAGCTGCCCCGGCCGATCGGAAACATGCCGGAAGCTTCTCCTACACCGACCAGTCT
The DNA here is from genome assembly GCA_963661735.1 of bacterium. GTDB lineage: Bacteria > Bacillota > Clostridia > Oscillospirales > Oscillospiraceae > Faecousia. The sequence continues at coordinate 16,771 of CAVLCF010000033.1, forward strand.
TTCCCCCGTCAGCTTCCAGTGCAGAAAGCCCGCCAGCGTTGTGAGAAACGCAATATTCTTTACGTGGGGCTCCTCGTTCAGCATGGCCTGGTACAGGTGGGCAATACTCCATCGCTGGGGAATATTGAAGCCAAACAGGGCCGTCAGCTCTTCCGCCGCCCGGCTCGTCATGGTGTTGCGCCAGGTGCGGAACGGCGCCAGCTGGTTTCCCTGCGCATCAAAGGGCAAATAACCGTGCATCATGCCGGAAACGCCAATGGCCCCCACCTGCCGGATGGTCTGACCGAAACGCCGCAGTACCTGCTGCTTCAAGTCCGCATAGCAGGCCTGAAGTCCCCGGTAGACCTGGTCCATAGCATAGGTCCAGACCCCATCGACCAGCTGATTTTCCCAGGCAAAGCTGCCGGAAGCCAAAGGCTGGAAATTCTTGTCCACCAGCACCGCCTTGATCCTGGTTGAACCCAATTCAATACCGAGAACCGTATCCTTCAGCTCCATAAACTTCTCCCTTTTCAGCGCAGTTTCCAGGCGATGTCCTGCATCATCAGCTGCTGCTCCAGCTTCTCCTGGGTGGTGTCCTTGTCGATATGGACATACTCGATTCCCATGACCGCCGCCCAATCCCGCAGCTGCTCGGCAGTCACATCATAGCTCAGGACCGTATGGTGAGCGCCTCCCGCAGTGATCCAGCATTCCACACCTGTAAGCAGGTCCGGCATAGCCCGCCACATGACCCGGGCCACAGGCAGATTCGGCATGTCCAGAATAGGCTCCACCGCCTCGATGTCCTGTACGATCAGCCGGAATCGGCCGCCCATATCGATCAGGCTCGCCACAACGCCTTTCCCCGCCTTGCCATTGAATACCAGCCGTGCCGGATCCTTTCGGTTCATTCCGATCCCCAGTGGATGGGTCTCGATTCTGGGCCTCCCCTGGGCCACGCTGGGGCAGACCTCCAGCATATGCGCACCCAGCGAATACTCTCTGCCCGGCTCCAGATGATAGGTATAGTCCTCCATAAAAGCGGAGGCGCCGTTTTCGCCTTCGCCCATAGCCTTCATGACTGCCAACAGCGCCGCCACCTTCCAGTCTCCCTCGCCGCCGAAACCGTAGCCCTGCGCCATCAGGTCCTGCGCCGCCAAGCCCGGCAGCTGTTCCAGGCCATACAGATCCTGGAAGGTGTCCGCGAAAGCCCGGCAGCCCTCTCGGTCCAGCATCCGCTTGATGGCGATCTCCTCCCGGGCCTGATAGGCGACGGCCTCCCTGTTTTCCGTAGCAAGGTCGTATTTTTCCAGATATGCCGCCACCTGAGCCTTGACCTCTTCTTCCGTAACCGCAGCCATTTCTGCCGCCAGATCACCTACCGCCCAGGTATTGACCTGCCAGCCGAATTTCAGCTGCGCCTCGATTTTATCACCCTCGGTCACGGCGACGTCCCGCATATTATCTCCGAAGCGCATGACCTTCATGTTTCTGGACACAGCGACGCCAATCGCCGTTCGCATCCAGCGGCCCAGCCGCTCCGCCACGGCAGGGTCTTTCCAATAGCCCGCGATAATTTTCCGCGGCAGGCGCAGTCTTGCCCCCGCAAAGCCATGCTCCCGGTCTCCATGGGCTGCCTGGTTCAGATTCATGAAATCCATATCGATCTCATCATTGGGGATGTCCCGGTTATACTGCGTCGCAAAGTGACAGTAGGGCTTCCGCAAAGCCTCAAGGCCGCTGAGCCACATCTTGCTGGGTGAAAACGTGTGGCACCAGGTGACCAGCCCGCAGCATTTTTCCTGATAATTGGCTTCCCGTACAACCGCGGAAATCTCCTCCGCGGATTTGGCGGTTCCCTTGTATACCAGAGGATAGGGCAGTCTATCCGACAGATATGCCGCCATCTCCTTTGCCCGGGCATCCACCGTTTCCAGCACCTCCGGCCCATAAAGGGTCTGGCTGCCGACGATGAACCAGAATTCGTAGTTTTTCATTTTCGTTTTCTCCTTTGCAATTGACGGAGCAAAGGGGCCTCCCAGCCTCTCTGCTCCTGTGTGGGATACTTGATCAGACCGCAAAAGCATTCGTGCAAATCAGGATCATCGTAGCCATAAATGCCGCCACGAACCAGCCGACGTAGACGTTCTTTGTCTTTCTGTACAGTGCCGTATTGACCAGGGACACAATCGTAAACGTGGGAACCAGAACCGTTGTCTTCATGCTGTATACCAGAGAATTGGGGTGTCCATTGGAGAATGGCGCATAGGCAAAGAAGAACGGTGGCCGGTACGTCGTGCGAAGGCCAATATAATAAATCAGCATGATCACTGTATATCCGCCTGCCCCGATCAGCCAGCTCAGCAGGTACTGCCCGGCAGCACTTCTCTTATTCCCGTTTTCTCCAATAGAAGCAAAGGCTGTGCTCACAGTGTTCATAATTCCAAAAGCCACTAGGAAGAAGAAGCCATAGGGAATGAAGTACGCAAACCGTTCCAGCGTAACAGGCATAATACCAAACTGCCAGAAGCGGAAGTCGATCTTAAACAGGCCGTAGCAGAGGTTCACAATAAAGTAGACAGCAGCAATCACCGTCACAGAAAACAGGAGCGCCTTAAGGATCCCGGAAGTGCGAACCTTTCCATCGTCTTCGGCAAAGCCATAGGCCGCAAGGCAGCTGCCTTGCTTTTTGCCCCAAACAAAATGCCATACCAGGAACACAACCAGCATGATCAACGCATTGATAACCGCCAGCCACATCAGATTGTTTGCCCAGTTCATCGGAAGAAGCTTTGTAGCCTTCTTTGTTGCCAGCCACAGCCCCACCTTATGGAGGGTCAGCGCGGGTACAGCAATACAGATCAACGTACCAATCAAGCGCGGCACACTGCTTCCACCAGCAATTACCTTCCCGCCGGAATGCTTCAGGGACGCAAATGCCGGGCTGTCCAGCAGAACAAACGCAAAGCTGATCATAAAAGCAACAAGTGCCGCAATCGCCAGAACGCTGAACGCCTCCTTGTACATCCACACCTGATCATCGGAAGAGATCCCGGAACCTGTAGGCATGGCCATTTCAAAAAAGCTTGCCATAGCACCTACAGACCCTTTGCAGATGATATTGCCGATGTGGGTCGCCTTGGGGGTGTAAATCACTCTGGCCGTACCTGCGTCAAAGCTGCCGTATACCTGCTCCGGCACAATTCGCGCATCGGTACCGAAGAAATTCTTCAGGGATGTATCGTCCAGCAACTTGCCGGTTTCCTCGCCTGTAGCAAAATACACCATTTCATCGCACTGTGCATTAATATAGCCCACATTGAACCGGAATTCGGACGAATCCGTTGATTTCATCTTGTCCACAAAGGACCCGGATCCCCAGGGCATAATGGCCTTCACGCTATCCGCATATTCCAGCGCCGCATTTGCAATATAGGTTCCGCCCATGGAATGTCCCGTAAGGCCGATGTTTTCCTTGTCAACGAACTTATATGACAGCAGCTGCTCGATGCCAAGGGATGCACCGCCGTCCATTTTCAGCGCTGAGTTACTTTCCTGTCCAACGCCGGCGTTTACGGCCGCTTTCCCGTCAATGTAGTCAGACGCACCGCTGCCGTAGGCATCCACGGACAGCACCACATAGCCGCGGCGCGCCAATTCCAGACTGTAGTTGCTTACCGTTTGCAGATAATCGCTTCCGCCATGCATATTCAGGATAGCCGGGAGCGGATTTGCGGACGATGCATTTTCAGGAACGAACAGCTGTGCATGGATCATCCCGCCCTCGGAATTGGGATAATAGACATCCGAAATATGGACTCGACCCCAATTATTATTGAAGCCCGCAGCGACAAACATAAACGCAAACACCAGAATCAGCGAGACAACTGCAGTGATTTTTGTTTTTTCCTTTTTTGACATAGGGCATTGTATCCTTTCCAAGCGTTGTTTTTCACTTTCTGTACGATCTTCGCATACTCTCTCAAAACTTCCGCTTCTCCGGATCCCCCGCTTATATAAAGCGGGGGATCCGGCTTGGTTATGCGCAGATTTTTACAGGCCGAACATGCTGAGTTCGACGCTCTCAACCATATACTGGCCGGTACCGACCTGCATCATGATAAACAGGAAGGCGTTCAGCAGAGCACCGGCCCAGATATTGCCTGTACGCTTGTAGGTGTAGCGCGCAATAATGGGGCCAACCTCCAGAGGAACCAGCATCGCCCAGATAACCGTGCAGATGGAGTTGGCATCAGGCGTTGCCAGCATACCCGTGGAGAATAGAGTTCCGTATTCCTTAAACAGGAAAATAACGATAGCCAGAATATTGCCTACGCACACGATAGCGGTAGATGCCCACTCAGGCAGATCCTTGAATCGGGTATTCGCATTCAGGATCGCGTTGACAATATAGAACGGTGCACACAGGAGCATATAGCGGAACATAACGAACAGCTTTACAGGCCGGAAGGTCGTAAAGTCTACCGTTGCGATGACAAAGTCTACATTCAGCACCGCGTCAATGATCCACAGTACAAAGTGCATCAGCATAAACACGCTGAATGCAAGCAGCGCCGTCAGCGCCAGATCGTCCATGCCGATCTTTGCGGGAAGCAAAGGATTCTGCCATGTATACTCCGCGTTTTTGCGGTTCAGCAGTACCTTCACCCGGGATACAACATAGATGCCAGCAATGGAGACCAAAGCAATGATCCAGGACCAATAGCCCTGCGCGCTGGAAGTATGGCCCGCGTTGGGGAAGAATTTGCTGGTGGGAATCAGCTTGGGGCCCATGGTATTGCAGGGCACCAGCGTCAGGTAGGAAACTGCCGTGAGTGCCAGGAACATAATGATCAGCGGTACAGACTCTTTGGGATTTCGGAACGAGGGAAGCTTTTCTCTGTCCTGAATGAACAGAGACTCTTCGCTCCCTTTCAGTTTTGCAAACAGCGGGTCCAGCAGCAGAATGTTGAAGAGCGCCAATCCCAGGGCAAACCAACCGATCAGTCCGATCACCTCAGCGGCAATGAACAGGGGCCATACCTGTTTGGAGGAGGGAATATACCTGGCGCCGGAGGGTGTGCCAAAAGCGCCATAGAAGAAATTGATATTGGTTCCAATCGCAGTGGTAGAGAAGAGTGCCGCAGGATGTGTATTTGCAGGATTATACATCACTCGTCCGCCACTGCCCGGGAATTTCGTTCCCTCTGCCAACTCATGGGCACCATTCGCATCAAACCATACGCCCAAGGGGACTTCAGTGCCATCAAATGCCGGATATACCGCCTGGATCCAGCCTATGGCAAACGGTGTGGAAGCAAGTTTATACGAGCCGAAATAAATCGTGTCCATCTCATCATACTTGCCGTCGCTGAAGCCATAGGTCATCCCCTCGGCGGCCTCAGGCTGAAGCTCGAAGGCTGCAAGAGAACCCTGCGCGACCAGAATCGTATTGATCCTGGGATTTTCGGTCTCCAGATTGATAACATTGACCGCGGCCGCCGCCCCCTGATCGCCCCAGCTGTGGCCGGTAACGGCAACCTGATTCTCGTCAACACAGGGCAGACTCATGGCCAACTCAACCATAGCCTCCATACCCATGGTATTGTGGGTCAGTCCATCCACAGCCTTGTCTGTTTTACCATGGCCCATGGCGTCAAATGCGACGACAACATAGCCGCGGCGGGCCAATTCAATAAACACAGGTGCCGTGGTATCCTTATTGGACAGGCCGCCGTGCATGATGACAACTGCGGGAGCCGGATTCTCCGCCGTTGCGTTCTTGGGAATCAGCACTTTGTAAGTCATCTTCGCCGCTGTACTGTCCGTGAAGCTTACAGAAATATTTTTCCCGGAAGCGGCACTGTTTTCCTGGATTTTTTCAGCAATCTGTTTCAGTGTTTGATTGTTATAGTTTTGAACCGATACCGCTCCGAAGCCGGATTGGATCAGGCTTGCCAATGTGCTGCCCAACAGGCAGACAGCCAGAGCTATTGCCAGAAAGATCAGGGATTTTTTCTTGATGGTTGCCATTCTTTCTCTCTCCTTTTTGTGAGGGGTGCGGGTATCCCGCAAGCCCCCGCAGATATATTATTGGGAACTGGAACAGCCAAAAAATGAAATCAGTAAATACCCCAGAATGCCTTGATCGGATCAGGCCCCCAATAGATAAACTGGTGAGAAATATAGGAGGACAGACGCCAGCCGAGAATGATCGCCACAACCAGAGCACCAGCCCAGACGCTGCCGGTCAGCTTATAGAACTTCCGATAGATGTAATTCATAACCGGCGCCAAAACGATCACAGAAAGCAGGGTATGCACATTGAATACCGCGCCATGACCGGGCGTAGAGAAGGTCAGGATCAAGGCAATCAGCACAACCAGTTCCGCGCCGAAGGATGTCACAACGACATTGATAAGCGTATCCGCGGAATCACTGACATTTTTGAGCGACCACAAATTGTTGAGTACGCTGATAATCAGGCAGAAGGGGAGCAGAATCAGCGTATACTTCACCATTCTCATAAAGCCATAAGCGTGCATCATTTCAAAGGAATTGTCAGCGGACATAAAGCGCGCGCTGAATGCCCCCTTGATGAATGCAGCAAAAACATAGAACACAGTGAACAGAATCACGCCAATCAGAACTGTCTTACCAACATTTTTCCAGCCGTAGGCCAAATGAACATCCTTGACTCCGGCGACGCTTCCGTTCTTCCTGCCTCTGGTAGCCAGTTTCAAAAGCAGGAACAGGATCAGGCCGGCCGCAGCTGTGCAGATAATCATGACAAACGTACGCACCTGGCCAGGCTCCCACGGCAGCCATTTGGTAGCGGTGGCATTGGAGAGTTTAAACGACAAGTCTGCGTCAGAACTCATATACACGCCGAAGAATGCGGAAACGAAGGAGAACAACGCCGCAAGATAGAAGCCGGTATCTTTTGTCGTGATCTTCGCCTCGTAAACAGGGAGCGCGCAGGAGGCAAAGAACTTCGTCTGCAGCAAAATCGCTGTAAGCGCTACCAGCAGGCCAATGGCAGCCAGGAAGGACAGCGTCGTAAACGCAAGGTTCCAGTAGCTTGCCCCGCAGCTTCTGGTATCAATGGGCTTTGCATCCGGGTCGCCGATGTTGCCGTTGTTGTAACCCATCGTCTGGGTAAAGAATTCAACTGTTTCGCTGACACCTGCGTCATCCCAGAGGATGCCGTTATGGAAGGTATTCGGGCTGTACATAAGCCGGGCGGTCCCGTTCTTAACCGCTTCCGCCAGTTCCGGAGAGTTTGTAATATTTGTCTCAAACACCTGCCCCAGATATGTGGATGTCGCCTCCGGATCCATAGTATAATCCGGCATAACATACCAGCCGTTTCTCTGCACAGCATCGGTACCGGTATGGAAATTGGCTTTATATTTATCGGTCTCACCTACCGTGAGATAACCGCCATCTTCATGGACACCCACGCCAATCACAAGGTTCAGCTGGGGATCTCTGACAACTTCATGCCCCGCCACAGTTACCGTTTTCCCACAGCCGGAGGAGGGAGACACCCGTGCGCTATGAACATATGTATCGCAAATCTCCTGTTGCTCTTCCTTCATATACTGGTATACCGCCATCTGCTCCTCCGACAGGACAGCCCGCGCGATTTCATCCGCATCCTGCGTCAGCTGCTCTTCCGCAATTTCAACACCGAAGATATCATGCAGGATATTCAGCATACGGTCGTTCAGGGTCAGGTAGTTCTCATCAAGAGAGATGGATGTTCCGCAGCCAAGCACACCCGCGGAATGCGCCCAAAGGCCGATTCTGGCCGGATCCACATAAGAAATATTTCTTGCGTATTTCAGGGCATCGTACATTCCCTGGGCACCGCCGCGGAAATAGTTCTCCTCTCTGGTCCCATCATCGGTCACGGCAGGCTGTTCGGAAAGGCCGCAGCTGTACATACTGACATTCAGTACAACAAAGCCTCTGCGTGCAAATTCCCATGCCACCATGCTTGTAGCAGAGAGGCTTTCAGAACCGCCATGGAAAAGGATCACACAGGGAATGCTGGAATCACTGCTGATATTCCTTGGTTCATACTGTTCGATGGAAAGGCTGGCGCCCTGCACGTCCAAAGTTACTGTCTTGCAGTTGAATTTGTAACCGCCCGTGATGATAGCATTGCCGCAGGCGCTGAACAGAATGATCAGCGCGGCAAACAAGGCCAGCAGCCTCCAGCGACCTTCCGAAGTAGAAAGTGTCAGTTTTTTCATAAAATTTCTCTCCTTTTTATCCTCTGTTCGCATCCTCGATGCTTTCGGACAGCACCTCGCCCGTCTGTGCGTCCACAATTACGATCTGGTTCTCATACGGCTGGTAAATCGTAACTTTGTATGCGTCTTTTCCCGCAACGGCCGTAAGTTCAGTGTCGATCCGCGTTGTCGTTATTCTGCTCAGTCCCAGTCTCTCCAAAGCAATATCCGCAGCTTTGTCTTTACTGATCTTTCCGCACGCCGCAAAGGAAAGCAATATCATCAAAACCAGAATCAGGCAGAATACTCTCCTCTCCATTCAAGACTCCCTCCCTTCTAAATTGGCTGCTCTTGCGGAGACCTGCGTAACTCGCCTTTTCGCATGTACGCAAATAAGAATACATTTTCTAATATTTGTATTCTTATTTCATCTCCTCTCGATCCTTGACACTCTTCAATATACAGGCATCTTTGAAAAAGTCAATAGTTTCTTATGCAATTTGTTGTTTTATATATAAAAAATGTACATTATTTGTTCAATATGCAAAGCAAATTTGTTCTTTTTTTCATATACAATTTCTGTTGATTTTTCCATATAGTTGTAGTATGATATCAATAGACCAAGAAACAGGAGACATGCATAATGAAGCAGCCTGCAAAGCAAAACGCAATTGTCAAACAGGTACTGGCAGAAATTGATGAAATGAAATACCCAGATGGGAAATTGCCCACAGAAGCAGAGCTTTGCCAGCAGTTCCAAGCAAGCCGTCAAACAGTCCGGAAAGCCCTGGCCCAGTTGGAGGTACAGGGGATCATTGTCCGCCGGCAAGGCAGCGGCACCTATGTAAACCAGAAGGCCCGGACGCAGCCCAAAACCGGGCAAATCGCCGTTATTTGCACATATATCAGCGAGTATATTTTTCCGTCCATTCTCCGCGGAATCGAAAGCGTTACAACCGGGCAGGGGTACCGGCTTCTTATCAACTCAACCAACAACAGCGTTGCCTCTGAGCGTCAGATCCTCTCCGGTCTGCTGGAAAATCCCGTTGACGGAATTATCGTGGAAGGCACAAAAACTGCCCTACCAAACCCAAATCGGGAGTTTTATCATCGTCTCGCGGGGCGCGGTATTCCCATCGTTTTCATTAACAGCTTTTATCCTGATGTCGCAGGGGATAATGTGATCCACATTGTAACAGATGACTATGCCGGAGGATACCGGGCTGCCGAAGAAATGATCCGCACCGGGCACCGGCATATCTGCGGTATCTTCAAAAGCGATGATATGCAGGGCCTCCTGCGGTATTCCGGATATATGGACGCGCTGGTCCAACTGGGCGGAGAGGTACGCGACAATAACGTTATCTGGTTCTCCACAGAAAACAAATCTCTCCTTCTGCAAAAAATCGAAACCTTTCTTGCGGATATCGACAAGGCCTGTACCGGCGTTGTCTGCTATAACGATCAAATCGCCGCCCCGGTAGTACGTTTTCTGGAGTCCGCAAAAACCTATCCGGTCACAATGGTGTCCAGTTTTGACCAGTGTCTGCAGCTTGCAAGCGACAGTATCTTTATCGATTCCTATTCGCATCCCAAAGAAAAAATGGGTGAAGAGGCAGCAAGAAAACTATTCAATCTGATTGCCGGGAAACCGGAAAAGTCCCTTGTTTTTACCTGGGGCGAACCGGAATGACCTCAGACGCGCCGCAAAGACCGCCTCACAAAACATCTCCGCGGAAAGCATCTTACTTCTGCTTCCGCGGAGATTCATTTTGCTTATCCCAGGCTCAGGAAATCCTGGGGGTCCATGGGCATATCCTGATAGGTGACGGAGAAGTGGATGTGGGGGCCAAGGGCGGTTTCTGCCAGGGCTGTGGTCCCGACCTCGCCGATTGGCTGGCCCAGCGTCACCTTCTGGCCCACGGCCAGCTCCGGCATCTGATTGAGGCCCGAGTAGGTCGTCTCATAGCCGCCGGTATGGCGCAGGACCACCGTAACGCCCAAAAGATCATCCTCCTTCACCTCCACCACGGTACCATCCGCGGCGGCCAGCACAGGCGTGCCCGCTTCCGCGCCGTAGTCCACGCCGTTGTGGACCCGCCAGTCCCGGGTAGTCTCATTGTAGCGCAGGGCGTCCATAGAGTAGACAGCCGCGGTCTCCCCCTGCACCGGAAGTCCGGTTTTCAGAGGCTCCTGCTTCACCTGGGGAGCGGTGGTCGCCGGGACCGTCTCTCTGGGCGTTCCGGTCGTCATCGGCTCCGTTGCCGCTGCCGGAACGGTTTCCGGCACCTGCATTTCCACGGCCTCCGTCTCAATGAGAGAGACCTGCTCCACCTTTTTCTGATTGTTCTGGTACACATAGCCCGCGATCCCGATAGCTGCCGCACACAGGACCAGGGCTATGTAGTAGCCCTTTCCTCCGATTCCGAAGGTTTTGTTGTCGCGCATTTTTCAGCACCTCCGAGGCTGAGTATAGCCAGCTTTGTTCGCATTTAACCCAACGAAAAGGGCAAAATAAGAAAAATCTTTTGTATACAATTAATTATGAAAAACTTATTGACAACGGGGGAAAATGCGATATAGTTATACTGTCGTTTTTTGACATGAATTGACAACAAAAAAGGTGTCTCCGGGTGGATTTTGCCGGAATGGCCGATGGATTTTGACCCAGGGAAGGATTGGAAGCTTCGGAATACTTTGTGTATTTCGGAGCTTCCAATCCGAACCACTGGGGCAAGAGGCCCGGCCATGCCGGTGAAAAATCCACCCGGAGATACCGAAATAAAAAATGAAACGGGGGAGGATAATGTCCAAGGAACTCATCAGGCTCCGGGATCTTACCATGGAGTTCGACGGGGAGCGCATTCTCGACGGCATCAATCTTTACATCAACGATCACGAATTTTTGACCTTGCTGGGCCCTTCCGGCTGCGGCAAGACCACCACCCTGCGGATCATCGGCGGCTTTCTGACGCCTACCTCCGGCACGGTGACTTTTGACGGAAAAACGATCAATGATGTACCGCCTTATAAGCGGCAGATCAATACGGTATTTCAGCGATATGCGTTGTTCCCGCACTTAGACGTCTATGACAATGTGGCGTTCGGTCTTAAGATCAATAAGGTTCCCAAAGCGGAAATAGACCAGCGGGTGCGGGAGATGCTGGAAATCGTCAGTCTCAAGGGTTATGAAAACCGGCGAATCGACGCCCTCTCCGGCGGTCAGCAGCAGCGCGTGGCCATTGCCCGCGCCCTGGTAAACCGCCCCAAGGTACTGCTTCTGGACGAGCCTCTGGGTGCTTTGGACCTGCGGCTGCGCAAGGATATGCAGAACGAACTGAAGCGTATCCAGCAGGCCATGGGCATTACCTTCATCTATGTTACTCACGACCAGGAGGAAGCCCTCTCCATGTCCGATACCATCGTCGTCATGGACAAGGGCCGCATCCAGCAGATCGGCAGGCCCGAGGATATCTACAACGAGCCGAAGAACGCCTTTGTGGCCGACTTCATCGGCGAGAGCAACATTCTCGACGGCGTTATGCTGGAGGACTTCCGGGTGCAGTTCTTCGGACGCACCTTCGTCTGCGTAGACAAGGGCTTTGAGAATAACGAGCCTGTGGACGTGGTCATCCGCCCCGAGGATATCGACATCGTGCCGGTATCCGAGGGCCATCTGGTGGGCACCGTCACAGGCATCACCTTCAAGGGCCTGAACTACGACATCATCGTGGAGTTCAAGGGCTTCAAGTGGCTGATCCAGACCACGGATTACCACGCCGTCGGCTCCACCATCGGCATTCGGTTGAACCCGGAGGATATTCACATCATGCACAAGAGTGAATACTCTGGCCAGTTTGGCGACTACAGCTCCTACTCCGCGGAGTACGACGAGCTGACGGAGGATGCCGGGAATGAAGAAGACTAAGTCCCTGCTGCTGAGCGCCCCGTACCTCATCTGGATGGTGGCGTTCACCCTGATCCCCCTGGGCGTTGTGGCCTACTACGCCCTGACGGACCCCGCCACCGGGGCCTTTTCCCTTGGCAATGTGAAGAGCCTGGGCACGTACCTGCCCGTGCTGTGGAAATCCATCGCCTATTCTCTGGTGTCCGCCATGATCTGCCTGCTGCTGGGCTATCCCGTGGCCTACTACATCGCCCACAGGGGTCCCATGGCTCAGAAATTCCTGTATATGCTGGTCATGCTGCCCATGTGCATGAGCTTTTTGCTCCGGACCCTGGCCTGGGTAGGGCTTTTACAGGACACCGGCATTATCAATACCCTGCTTGCCAGGCTGGGGCTGCCCCGGCTGACCCTGATCCGCACCCCGGCGGCGGTGGTTCTCGGCATGGTGTATAACTATCTGCCCTACATGATCCTGCCCCTGTACGCCACGATTCTGAAGATCGATAAGCGGCTCATCGAGGCGGCAGAGGACCTGGGCTGCACCCCCGCCCAGACCTTCGGCAAGGTGGTACTGCCTCTGAGCATGCCCGGCATTCTCTCCGGCATGACCATGGTCTTTGTGCCCGCCGTGTCCACCTTCTATATTTCCCAGAAGCTGGGCGGCACCGATACGGTGCTCATCGGCGACGTCATCGAGCGGCAGTTCAAGCAGGGCAACAATCCCAATCTTGGCGCTGCTTTGAGCCTGGTGCTGATGATCCTGGTCTTCGTCTGCACCGGCATTATGAACCGCTTCGGCGGCGATGAGGTGGAAGGAGGCGTGGTGGTATGAAAAGAGCCAACCGGATCATGACCATCCTGATTTTCATCTTCCTCTATATCCCCATGGCAGTGCTGATCGTGGCCTCCTTCAATACAGGCAAGGACATTACGGAATTCCAGGGCTTCACCCTGCGGCAGTATGAGCGGCTGTTTCAGGACCGGAGCCTATTAAAGCTGCTGGGCAACTCCCTGCTGGTGTCCATCCTGGCCAGCCTGATCGCCACGATTTTCGGCACCATTTCCGCCGTGGGCATTCACAACCTGAATCCCAAAATGCGCAAGGCAGCCATGACCCTGACGGATATCCCCATGACCAACCCGGATATCGTCACCGGCGTGTCCCTTTCCCTGCTGTTCGTCTTTGTAGGCACCCGGCTTTTGGGCCAGCGCAACAGCCTGACCTTCTGGACGCTGCTGATCGCCCACATCACCTTTAACCTGCCCTACGTTATTCTGAACGTTATGCCCAAGCTCAAGCAGATGGACGCCTCCCTGACGGACGCCGCCATGGACTTAGGCTGCACCCCCTGGCAGGCCTTTTACCGGGTGACGCTGCACGAAATCATGCCCGGCGTGGTCTCCGGCGCCATCATGGCCTTCACCATGAGCCTGGACGACTTCGTTATCAGCTATTTCGTCACCGGTCTGGATTTTGTCACATTGCCTGTGGAGATCTATTCCTACACGAAAAAGCCCATTCAGCCCAAGATCTACGCCATGTTTACCCTGCTGTTCCTGCTGATCTTCGTGCTGATGACCGCCATGAACCTGATGCAGCTGCTGGCCGACCGCAAAAAGCTCGCCGACCGCAAGGCGCACTAAAGAGCTGCTGCCTGGAAGTACGCTTTATTCAGAAACGAAAAGTGAGCATATTCGGAGCCCGCAGGACTTAATTGACAATTGACAGTTGACAATTAAGGAATTTCCTTCGGAATTAAAAACTTTTTCAAATTGTCCCGTAAGGGACACAATAATTGTCAATTGTTCATTGTCAATTGTCAATTTATTTTCCCCGTAAACCCATTTTTATGATTATGCTTTCATCTAAGGAGAGATAAGATATGAAAAAAGTGATTTCCGTCTTCCTTGTACTTGCCACCCTGGTCTGCCTGTGCGCGGGCTGCGGGAAGAGCGGCGAGAAAACCACCATTTACGTCTACAACTGGGGCCAGTACATCGCCGAGGGCGACGACGGCTCCATCGACGTCATCGCCGAATTTGAGAAGAAATACCCCAACATCAAGGTCCAGTATTCCACCTTCGATTCCAACGAGACCATGTATGCCAAGCTGAAAAACGGCGGCATCACCGTGGACGTGGTCATCCCCTCCGACTATATGATCGGCCGGATGCGCCAGGAGGGCATGCTTCAGGAGCTGAACTACGACAATATCCCCAACGCCCAGTATATCGATGCCAGCTACCGGGGCATGGCCTATGACCCCGAGGACAAGTATTCCGTGCCCTACACCTGGGGCACCGTTGGCATCATCTACAACAGCAAGTATGTAAAGGAAGAGGACGTCACCGGCTGGGAGCTGCTGTGGAATCAGGACTACGCGGGCAAGATCCTGATGTTCGACAACTCCCGGGATGCCTTCGGCATTGCCGAGTATCTGCTGGGCTACAGCGTCAACACCACCGATTCCGCCGAGCTCCAGGCCTGTGCCGACAAGCTGGCCGAGCAGAAGCCCGTTGTTCAGCAGTACGTCATGGACCAGATCTTTGACGCCATGGAGAATGAGGAGGCCTGGATCGCCCCCTATTACGCCGGCGACTACCTGACCATGGTAGAGGAAAACCCGGACCTGAAGTTCTTCCGCCCCGAGGACCAGGGCTTCAATCTGTTTGTGGACGGCATCTGCATCCCCACCTGCGCCAAGGAAAAGGAGGCCGCCGAGACCTTCATCAACTTCCTGATCGATCCGGAAATCTGCGCCCAGAACCTGGACTTCCTGGGCTACTCCGTGCCTGAGACCGAGGCCAAGCAGTATCTGGACGCCGAGCTGGTCGCCAACGACATCGCCTACCCCACCCAGGAGCAGCTGCGCAACGCCACCTCCTTTGATTTCCTCCCCGAGGAAACCTCCCGGGAGATGGAAAGCCTGTTCATGACCGTGCGCAACGGTTGATTTGCCTACTGAAAAGGACCGCCGACCGGCGGTCCTTTTTTGATAAACTGGGGGGTGTCAGAATGTTCCCTTGGCTCCCCCTCTGGGGGAGCTGGCGTGCGCAGCACGACTGAGAGGGTACCAGCGACGGAATCCGCCTGAAAGCCTCAACATCGCAGCCCTCTCAGTCACGGCGTTTCCGCCGTGCCAGCTCTCCCATAGGGAGAGCCAAGGG
>CAVLCF010000034.1:0-2536 GCA_963661735.1 bacterium
TTGATTGCGACGAGGGTCCACCTGTTCCCATCCCGAACACAGAAGTTAAGCTCGTCCGCGCCGACAATACTTGCAGGGTGACTTGCCGGGAAGATAGGTAATGCCAACATAACAAAACCGCTTCGCTTTTCAGCGAGGCGGTTTTTCTATCTGTACGACTTCATGAAACGAACTTTCCGTGAAGCTGAGACAGCGCTCCAAGAAGAAATTTGACAAATCTCTGAAACAGATTCCTTGTTCCGGTCGTATCTAAGGTGAGAGGAGGTGATGACCATGGCTTCTTTGTTGCGTACGGACAAAGAGATCACGGAAATTTATCATCGTCAGGTCGATACGGTCTACCGTATCTGCTATTCCTTTATGAAAAACAAGCCGGAGGCGGAGGACATGGTTCAGGAGACCTTCCTGCGGCTCATCGCCTCCGGGAAGACCTTTGAAAACCCACGGCACGAAAAAGCTTGGCTCGTCGTCACGGCGTCCAACCTGTGCAAGGACCAGCTGAAGCGGCTCTACCGGAAGGACGAGGACCTGGACGACCATGCGGACATTGCGGGGGACCTTGGACCGAAGGAAAATCCGGTGCTGGAGGCAATTCTCAGCCTGCCCCGAGACTACAAAACGGCGGTATATCTCTACTATTACGAGGGCTATACCACGGCGGAGATCGCAAAATTTCTCCACTGCCCCCAGGCTACAATTCGCACCCGGCTTGCCCGTGCCCGAAAACAACTGAAATCTATGTTAGGCGGTGATTTGGAATGAAAAAGCAGAACATTCAGGAAGCGTTTGATTCCGTCATGTTAACGCAGCAGGAGAAAAATGCCCTTCTGGAAAGCATCCTGTCCGCATCCAGTCATCGGCCTGCGGAAAGGAAACAGACTATGAAAGTTAAAAAACCTCTTTTGATTGCGGCGATCATTACCGCAATGGCGATTTTTATGGGCTGCGCCGTTGCGGCCCTCAGCACCAAGGATCTGACACTGGACGAATATAAAACCACGGCCCCGGCCTGGATCAATGCGGACGGCCAGCGCCATGAGGCGAGGGAAGTGACAAAAACCGTCCTGTCCCTCCAGGGCATCCGGGATACCCCGGAGCAGAAAGCGGCGTTGGAATGGTATCAGTTCCGCAAGAGCTATGACCCGAACAAGGATATTTATCTGAAAAATAAAGGAAAGTTCCAGGCACCAGGGGAATATGCGGCCTATGACGTATACTCCCAGGAAATGGTGGACAAGCTGGATGAAATCGCCCGGAAGTATGATTTACAGCTTCTGGGGCGGAAGGCTGATGCTTATCATTATGATTGGGAGCTTGGCTGGGATGCTCTGGGGCTGCCGAAGGACTTCGTCAGCGATACCGAGGATGCGGAGAATCTGCGGTACTGTACGTTCTATGAATCGGGTAACTCGACCATTGGGGCGGACCTAAAGGTAACGGACCCGGCGTTCACCTGGGAGAATCCCGTGGGAATTTTCCTTTGCTACGCCCGGAAGGGATACCTGAATACAACTACCTTTGTGACAAACAACGCGGCCAACATAAGAGAATGGACCTACACCCGCAGCGATGGACAAAAGGTCCTGATTGCGATTTCCTCGGACCCTGTGCAGCCAGCCAACGACTGGACTTACCTGATCTGTGACCGGGAGGACGCGTTTCTCTATGCACGTTTTACGACTACTTGGTATCTGAACGACGGAGAGGGACCCCGGACGGAAATGTCTGACCAGGATATCGAGTGGCTGGCGGAGCACATCGATTTCTCTATCCAGCCTCAGAAGCCGGATATGGACCAGGTGCTGCCAAAGCTTCAAAAGGCGGACGCGGAATACGATGCCATGCTGGAGCAGGACGATCCTTTCCGGCAGGATAGCTTTGCAGCCTTGAGCAAGGTCATGACGGCCGTGGAGTGTACCTTGCTGGACCTGAACGGAGACGGACAGGACGAGTGCATCTTCTGGCAGGATGGACGTCCGCAGCTTTACGCAATGAAGGACGGCAAGACCACCTTTGTGGGCCTGCGGGAGAAGGAAATGGTAGGTCTGGATGGTGAATTGAAGCTCTACGAGGGCAACATCCTGGGAACTTATGTGGAAGTGAATAATGCCTATAAGCTCTATACCTTCTACACCGTAGAGGATGCCAGTCTGGTGGTGCAGCAGTGCGTGGTTTATGACATCGCGAACGGCACCTGGGGCCTTGGCCTGGGCGGAACGCAAATTGCCAAGACCGTTACCGAAACGGAAGCGCGGGACATTCTGAATAGCTATCAGGAGGTTCCCATGGAGCGTAAGCCAGTGAGCCAGTTGACAGAAGAATAAAATTTTGGGCACGCCGTCAGGCGCAATGTCACTAAGTTAAGAAAGGCTGGGTCTCGCAGAAATGCGGGGCCCAGTTTTTTGTAACTATTTTCAAAAAAGCACTTGACAAATACAGTAAAATGTGCGGCCTTTTTGCTAACTGCGGTTAGCAAAAAGGCCTTTGTAATTAGAGGTATTCCCACCCCGAATTACAAGGAGGCTTATAAATGTCA
>CAVLCF010000035.1:0-31924 GCA_963661735.1 bacterium
ACGGTACGCACGGTGGTGTGAGAGGTCGGGGCTATGTAGCCCCTCCTACTCGATTGGGTTATCTTATCCCTCGAAGTCTCCCTCGTCGGCGACGGGCTCGTCGGACTCGGCGGGCGTCTCGGGGGCGGCAGGGGCCTCGGCGGGCGCTTCGGCAGACTCCTCAGTGGGGGCCTCGGGAGCGGCAGGCTCCTCGGTGGGTTCCTCCATGCCCTCGTCCCAGGGGCAGCAGCCAATGACGCGTTTCGCCCAGGCGACGATCTTATCGCCGTAGGCCGCAATGAGATAAACCGCGCCGGCCACGGCGGCCAGCACAGCCAGAACCTTCATAATCGCATTCAGGGTTTTCATGACAATTTTCCTCCGTTTCATGGGTGACGCCGCCGGACCCGCGCCAAAGGAGGCGTTTCCGACCGCATTTTGATGCCTATAGTATAGCCAATTCCGGGGAAAAAAGCAAGAGAGAATTAGGGAAACCTCTGACTAAATCGTCTGCGGCTGAAGAGCGGATCTTTTCTGCCCGCTTTTCAGCATCAAAAGCAGGAAATGTTGCGCAGCCGTTGCCAGCGGAAGCTGGCTTACGGATGCGGCATACCCCTTGCGGGTACACAAAGCATTCCTCTGCTTTTGATGCTTTGACCGGTCAAAAAATCTCTCGCTCCCAGCTCTTGCCGATTTAATCAGAGGTTCCCGAAACTCCGGCCGCTGTGGACGTTACGAATCTGTAAATTCTATGGATATCTTTACGCTTCGTGCTTTTCGGAAAGCAGCTGCACTGCCGCGGCGCTGAGCATGGGCAGCAGGAGCATTCCGGCCAGACCCCAGAGGCGGTAGCCGCAGTACATGGCGACCAGAGTCGCCAGCGGATCCAGACCCAGTTGGCTGCCCAGGATTTTCGGTTCCAGGACGGAGCGCAGCAGCGCCGCCGTGGCGTACAGGCCCAGAAGCCCCAGGGCCCGGGGAGCGTCCCCGGCAAGAAGACATACAAGACTCCAGGGTACCAGCACCGTGCCCGTGCCCAGCACCGGCAGGGCGTCCACAAGGGCTACCAAGGCGGCGATCAGCAGGGGATTGGGGATTCGCAGCAGCGCGAAGCCGGCGGTCAGCACGAACAGGCAGACGCAGAAGAGCTTGCACTGGGAGCTGAGCCAGCCTCCCAGAATCCCCTTCAGCTGTCTCAGGGCGGCGCTCCACTTTTCCAGCTGCTCAGGCGGCAGACGCCGGGCAAGAAAATCCCGGAGAAAGGGCAGCCGGGCGCTGATGAGAAAGGCGGAGAGAAGTCCGGTACCCAGGCACAGAGCCGTATCGGGAAGTCCCGTAATCACGGCTCCGGCGGTGCCTAAGGCGACGGCGCTGACCTTTTCCAGCAGGGCGGTGCCGCCGGAAAAGAGCTGGGAGAGATTTTCCCGGTAAGGGGTCTGGAGGCCCGGGGGCAGTTCCCCGGCAAAGCCCAGGAGCCACTGCTGTAAAAGGGTGATGCCCCGCTCCACCGTGCGGGTCAGCTGGGGCACCCAGCTCTCCGGGGGACTGAGCTGCCGGAAAAGGAAGCCCAGGGCCAGAGTCAGCAGTGCCAGAAGTCCCGCCAGGGTGGCGCTGACGCCAACTCCCGCCGCCAAAGCCCGGGGAAGCCGGCCCCGGGCGGTCAGAAAGCGGACGGCAGGCTCCGAGGCCGCGGCCAGCCCGGCGCCCAGCAGAAAGGGCAGGAACAGGGGCAGCAGGAACCGGGCCGCCAGCCACAGGGCCAGCAGCGTACCGCAGAAGAAAACCGTTTTTTTGACGCGAAATGCCATAATACCCTCCCCGCACCCGGGCTGTCCTCCGAATTCCACTGAAAATTGGAAAAGAAGTTCGGAATTTACTTGCTTTTTTCAAAATATATGGTACAATGTTAACACTACAAGAACAGGTGTACGCCGGACGCGGCGCATCTTATCAATAGGAGGCCCATATGTCCAACAAACCCCAGTACTATATCGTGGAGGCGTCCGCACTGCCGGAGGTTTTCCTGAAGGTGGCGGAGACCAAGCGGCTGCTCTCCACAGGTGAGGCCGGAACGGTCAACGAGGCGACCCGCATGACCGATATCAGCCGCAGCGCCTTTTACAAATACCGCGACGCGGTGATGCCCTTCCAGAACATGATGACGGGCCGCATTGTCACCTTTCAGCTGCTGCTCCACGACGAGTCAGGTCTGCTGTCCCACATTCTGCAGATCCTGGCCGACGTGAAGGCGAACATCATAACCATCAATTCCATCGTCCCCACCAACGGCACTGCCGTTGTCACCATTTCCGCGGAAACCATGGATCTGACGGTGTCCCTGGAGGATTTGATGCAGACGCTGAACGAGACCCACGGCGTTGTCAAGGCGGATGTGCTGGCTGGATAAGTCTTTTGAGAGGACCGCTCCTTCGGGAGCGGGCTTTTTCGCACTTTTTGCCGGAAAACAGCATACCATGACACTGAGAGCTTCCAGTTTGAGGTGATGATATGCTGATCGTTCAAAAGTACGGAGGGACCTCCCTGCAGGACGGCGGACGGCTCCTGCGGGCGGCGCGCAGGCTGACGGGCCTTTCCAGACAGGGACACAGGGTGGTGGCGGTGGTTTCCGCCCAGGGGCAGACCACCGATGAAATGATTGTCCGGGCCGCTGGGGTCAATCCCAGGCCCGCGAAGCGGGAAATGGATGCCTATCTGGCGGCGGGGGAGCAGATGTCCGCCGCGCTGATGGCCATGGCCATCGGGGCTCTGGGCGGCAGCGCCGTCAGCATGACGGGCTGGCAGGCGGGGATCCATACGGACGGCTGCTATGGGGATGCCCGCATTCTGGAAATCGACCCGGAGCCTGTCCTGGCGGAACTGGAAAAGAACAGGATCGTAGTGGTGGCGGGCTTTCAGGGGGTCAGTCCCCAGGGGCGGATCACGACCCTGGGCCGGGGCGGCTCGGATACCACGGCGGCGGCTCTGGCCGCGGCGCTGAAAGCGGACAGATGTCAGATCTTTACGGATGTAGACGGCGTTTACGACCGGGATCCCCGGCGCTACGCCGACGCGAAAAAGTATGACCGCATTGGCTACGGGGAAATGCTGCGCCTGATTGCGGGCGGCGCCCAGGTGCTCCATGACCGCAGCGTGGAGACGGCACGGGACGCGGGGATCACCCTGGAGGTCCTGTCCGCTCTGGAAAGCGGGCCGGGTACATTGGTTGGTCCTATGGAATGATTCTCCCCAGCCAAAGCATATGCTATTCCGGAAGGAAAAAGAAAAATGTTCTTGACAAGCGGGAAAAGATATGCTAAACTCTATGGGTAATCAAGAAGGCTGAACATCCGCCTCACCGTAAGCCATGCGAAACGGTTCCATACAGGCTTATTTCCCGGTTCAGGGATTTTGCGGGTATGCGGGTGCTTCGGCATCCGCTTTTTTGTTATTTGTTTTGGAGGTGCTTACCATCGCAAAGTTAGACCATCAGCTCAACGAGGAAATCCGGGATAAAGAGATCCGGCTCATTGGTGCGGACGGCGCCCAGCTGGGAATCGTTTCCGCGGCCCAGGCCAACGCCATGGCGGAAGAGCAGGGTATGGATCTCGTCAAGATCTCTCCCAATGCTGTGCCCCCCGTGTGCAAGATCATGGACTATTCCAAGTTCTGCTTCGATCAGAAGAAGCGGGAGAAGGAAGCCAGGAAGAACCAGCGGGTCGTGGAGATCAAGGAGATCCGCATGAGCCCCAGCATCGATACCAACGATCTCAATACCAAGGTCAAGGCCGCGCAGAAATTCCTGACGGACGGCAACCGGGTGAAGGTCAGCGTTCGCTTCCGCGGACGGGAAATGGCTCATACCAACCTGGGTGAAAAGCTGCTGATGGACTTTGCCGCCGCCTGCTCTGAGGTCGCTTCCATGGAGAAGAATCCCAAGCTGGAGGGCCGCTTCATGGCGATGTTCCTGACCCCCAAGAATAGCAAGTAAGTATTTATTACACAAGATATGGAAGGAGAACTACCTATGCCCAAGCTGAAAACCCATAGCGGTGCGAAGAAAAGATTCAACCTGACCAAGACCGGTAAGATCAAGAGAGCGCACGCGTTTAAGAGCCACATCCTCACCAAAAAGACCACCAAGCGTACCCGTCATCTGCGCAGCACCACTTACGCCGACGTGACCAATGTGGATGCTATCAAAAAGATGATTCCGTACAAATAAGGGCTAGACAGGAGGATTATAGTATATGGCTAGAGTTAAAGGCGCGATGATGACGCGCAAGAGAAGAAACGCAACCCTGAAGCTGGCAAAGGGCTACTGGGGTTCCAAGTCCAAGCACTTCAAGATGGCCAAGCAGGCCGTCATGAAGTCCGGCAACTACGCTTTTGAGGGCCGCAAGCAGAAGAAGCGCACCTACCGTACCATGTGGATCGCCCGCCTGAGCGCCGCTGTGGCTCCCTACGGCCTGAACTACTCCACCTTCATGAACGGTGTGAAGAAGGCCGGTATCGAGATGAACCGCAAGAGCCTGTCCGAGATGGCTATCCAGGACAACGCCGCTTTCGCCGCCGTTGTGGAGAAGGCAAAGGCCGCTCTGAACTGATTCGTGTTTCAAACCCCCGCCGCAGAAAACGCGGCGGGGGTTTTAGCAGTGCCCCAAAAGTCTAAAGGATATCATGTCATTCCGCACCAGCTCTCATTGAACTGGGGTATGACTGCCGCTGGCAGTCATTGCCATTTCGATTCGCCGTGCGGAGCACCACTAGTGTGGGAATCCCACGGTTAGATGCGAAATCTACCGGTTTTGGGCCTAGATGTTTGAAAATACGGGGGATCGTGTCCGAAGGAAATCTTCTTGGGGGACCACGGCAGTTGCGCTGCGCATAGCGCAACTGCCGTGGCAACGATATAGTTCTTTGATTTAGAGAGTAACGCAGCCGGTAATCAATGCGGCGATCAACATGATAATGCTGACGGCCCAGGCATAGGGAAACCACTTCCTTTGATAATCAGGAAAATCCATATTAATCATAGCAGGCAACAGGAAGGAACCTGCCAGCAGCGGACTTCCAGGGAAGCCCAGGGTCATCTGACCCAGGAGGGAAGCTCTGGCACAAGAAAGAGCGCTGACACCGGCGCCTTCAACGGCAGTGGTGAACACGGGCAGAATGCTGTAGTACCAGGCATCCGGAGTAAAAATCATGCTGGCAGGCACACCTACGACGCCTACAATAATCGGAGCAAGCTTGCCAATGCTTGTAGGAATTGCGGCGGCCAATGCGGCAGCCATAGCTTCTAACATTCCGGAGTTCTTCAGTACGCCGGTAAATACGCCGGCAGCAAACATAATCGTGGCCATATTCAGGCAAAGGGAGCCATATTTGGCAATAAGTTTTTGCTGCAGCTTTAGATCCGGGTAGTTTACGATCAAACCAATAATGGCACCGAACATCATAGCGGGACAGGGCGCGAGGAACTCCGTTACCATCGCGACAATTACGCAAAGGACCAGAAGCAGGTTAAAAGCTACCAATTTGGGACGCTTCAGGCTTTCATCCGTCTCAATGCCCTGAACGGAGGCATCATCAATGACAGAACTGTCCGCACTGTCGAGCATTGCGGCAAGGCGCTTTCTCTCTTTCCGTCCAAAGATGACAGAGAGAGAAAGAATTGCAATTATGCCTACAATCATGGGAGCGATCAGAGGATTGAAGACATCACTCATGGAGGCGTCATAGGCCGTCATAACACGCAGCAATGGGCCACCCCACGGCATAATGTTCATCAGGCCTTGCGTCAAGGCACAGAGAAGGATCAAATACAGTGGATTCATTTTCATGCGGCGATAAATTGGGAGCATCGCGCTGCAAGTGATGAGTGTTGTAGTAATGCCGTTACCATCCAAATGCCCCACAATCGCAATCAGAACCGTAGCGACTGTAATCTTTACGGGGTTTGTTCCCGCAAATTTTACAGCAATGTTGATGACCGGGTCGAAAGCACCGGCATCCATCATGGAATTGAAAAAGATCATGGCAAACATGAACATGACAGTTGTTGCGGCTACAGAGCCAACACCACTGACCGTAAATGAGCTAAGTTTGCCAACAACTGCCTTCAGGCTAATTGCTTCACCGAGGTCCAATAGTCCTGTCAGGCCCGCTATGATACACATAACGGAAGGAACTACAATCAATGTTGCTGTAGGGGACAGTTTCTTGCTGAGCATCAGAATTAACGACAAAAGAACTGTCACAAAACCAATTATTGCTAATGCCATAAGAATAAATCATCTCTTTCTAACAGTTTATTGTATTACTTGCATGTTATTTCCAGGGGCAAATCCAGATATGAACCATTTTCACCTCCTATCCAAACGCTTTGATGGGCAATAACAGGATCCTTTTGAAACGCCCATGGCTGTGCTGTGTTAAAATGAATATTATATTCCGGGAAGCTACTGGAAGCTATGTCCACCCGTAAGCGTGAATCAGCTTGCAGCGTCCACAAAATATCCCAAAGTGACAGAGTACAATCTATGCAGGCATTGGGTGTATAGCTTTGTGCACATTCCGCTTCATTACGGTACAGCAAAGTTGTGCCGCCTGTCCGTATATTATAGCAGCGCCCGTCGGGCTGGACCTCTAACAGACGTACAACAAAGGCTGTATCCTGTGCATCTGTAGAAACTTTCAGATGGACTTGGACGCTCCCAGAGAGAGTAATACTTTCCCTCAGTGGCTGACTCATTAGACTGATTCTGTCTTTTCGTTCCTGATTTTCTGGCTGTATCCGGCTACCGCGTTGATTTAAGGGCGCATAACACATGCACTCAGCCCCATGCGTCCAGATAATGTTCTTGGGATCATAAGTATAGCACAGTGCTGTTTCAGACGGTTGAGGAATCTCGGATAGCCCATCTTCAGTGAACCACAGGCGTTTCATAGTTGCCTTTGCGGGCCATTGAGCAAGCTTTTTCCAGCCTGTACCGATGTTGTAGGCCATTACTTCCTGTCCAGGAAGCTCCCCATTTTTCAGGCAGCGGTCCATCCATTGCAGCGCGCCTTCATACCCGTGTATGCCGGAAGCAAATGCGTCCGCGGTATCTCTGCCATCCACGCAAGCCTCTTTTTTGTGGACCCACGGGCCAATTACCAGACGTGAATGGGCTTTTCCGTAGTATGAAAGAGTACGGTAAGCACTCATCATGCCGCCAAAATGATGATCGTACCATCCGCAGCCGAGATAAACGGGGATCTGAACTTTGCTTGGGATGGATTTCAGATCTTCCCAGAAACTATCCTTCCAAAAAGGATCATTATAGTCTGGGTGCGTAATCCATTCCCGATACCACGGTAAATTCATTTTCCATACCGCCCGGTCCGCTTGGATATGAGGCTTATAGAGGCATGCCTTCAACGCTTCGTCGTAGCTCAGAGAGCGGTCAGTGCCACTGTTATCTTTGGCCCAAGGCGTATAAATATCATGCCGGAAGAGACCGTTGCAATACATCTGCCGATAACGATCTGTGCCGAAATGCACCAGGTATGCGGTCTTTACCTTCGGAGTCAGTACATCCAATAATACCCACTGTGTATACGCTACATAGGAATAACCGTACAACCCAATGCAGCGGATATAGGGTTTTTCTTCGAGCCACAAAAGGGCATCTTCGCCATCATTCTTCTCATTGATGAAAGGCTCCCATGTTCCTTCTGAAGATGCTGTGCCTCGGCAGAATTGAACAATAAAGCCGTAGCCCCTTTCTGTAAACACTTTCCCCTGGTCATCGTATATATCCATGTTTTTCAAGTAGGGAGTTCGGGAAAAAAGAACAGGCCATGGACCCTGCGTATCTGGCATGTAAAACAAAGTTTGCAGTTTTGCGCCATCGCGCATGGGGATCATTTCTTCCCAGTGTTTGCCTCTGCCGCAAGTTGCAGGGCGTAAATTCAGATGCATTTGCTTAATGTATGTTTCCATCAAACCGTCCCTCAGATTGTTTTGCTGTATACCTGTATAGCAACTATACTTACAGAGGTGACAATACCCGATACTGCTGGCATTGTCAATAGTTTTCTTCTTATCAGACGCCTTTTCTCTGTTTTTGCCAAAAAAAGGAATTCGGTTTTGGGTGATTTGACTATTTTCGCGAACGGGATAGCGCTGGTTGACAAGGTCGTATATGGGCTCCCTGGGGCCAAACGACAGCAGGTGTTGTTTCTGTTGATGCGCAGCACAGCTCAAGGATGATAACGCCGTGAAAGACGGGCTGGAACGTCCGGAAGACATGTGTATCCCTGTCAACTGACGCTATTGAAAACAGAGTATAAATCCCTTCTTTACTTTTTGGCGATTTTGCGATAAACTAAAAACGACAATAATACAACAAGGCAGAATGATATTTATGGATTCAAATACTCTTTCTTCCCATTCGCTGCAGCGTGCAGGTGCCAGTGAGCAAATATTTGATATTCTGAAAAGGGAGATTGCGTCTGGCTCCTTGAGACCTGGGGACCGAATCCCTTCGGAAAATGAACTTGCCGCGCAATTCGGGGTCAGCCGCATGACTGCGCGTAACGCGCTTCAGCGGCTTAATGCCATAGGTTTGGTTGAGTCACGGGTAGGAGAGGGCAGTTTTGTTAAGAAATTTTGCCTATCTGCGCTGTTCGGAGGTTTAACAGACTTTATAAGCACAAATAACTCCCTTGAGGAGGTTCAGGAGTTCCGGAGCTTTTTTGAATCCGCATGTCTTGAACTTGCATGTGTTCGACGTCAGCAGGAAGATATTGAAAAATTGCAGCAGGCTTTTGAAAGAATGCGGGAAGTTGCGCCATCGGGAGATATTACCGCCTTTAATGAGGCAGACATGGCTTTCCACCGGTGCATCTGCAAGATCACTGGAAATGATGTGTTCCTTATGGTGCAGTATGTTTTGCAGGATTTGATTCGTGCGCAGCTTAGCGCGAGTAACCGCCTCTATGGTAAAATTAAGGGGGCTTCGAATGACCCAAAAGATGAAAACTATATCCTTAAGCTTCTTGCCGAGGACCATTGGAAATATATTGTCTCCCTCCAACAGCGGGACGCCAGTATTGCAATTAAGGATCGCGATTGGTACATTGATCAGTTCCGTAATATGAAAATGGAATAATTAAAAAAGTAGGGCCTATACATTCCATTTTCCAAACAAATTATATTCAAAATGCAGATACTGCACCCAGCCAACGATGTAGAAGGCTGGGTGCAGTGTCTGCATTTTTATGCTTTATCCAAAACAGCGTTGAGAAACTCCCGGCAGATTGGTGTGAGCAGGCTCTTGTTGTTGTAGGCAAGAAATATTTTGCGCGGAGGAATTGAAAAGTTGGTATTCAACTCGCGCAGCTCATGGGCAATTGCGCTTGTACTGATGGTCCAGCGTGGGGCCAATCCGATGGCAAGGCGCCTCTCTACAAAGGGCAGAACATTGCTGGATGTCTCAACTGTGAAGGCGGGACTGAATTGTAGCCCCAAATCCTGAAAATACGACGCAATGTGACTACCGGCGCTGCTTTGCGGGCCAACGCCAACGATTGGCAGTACACTCAGCAAAGCTGCCGAGAGAGGAACACTGTCATCAACAGGGTAATTCTTATGCATAAAAAAGACATCGCAAAGCTCTCCGAGTTCTGTGATGGCGAATCCCATACCCTTTGGCAGCGGGGTTACGCCAAGCGCTACATCAATGCTTCCTTCAGACAGCATTCGTAGTAAATCTGAGGAAGAGCAGCCCTTAATACGGAAATGTACGTGGGGATATTGCTCGCTGAATTCCGTCAGGACCGGTATCAATGTTGAATAAAGCGCTGACTCTGTTGAGCCTATACGGATTTCGCAGTATTGACTGCTGTCCAGACGACAGACCTTGCCTTCACCTAACTCAAACTCTTTCATTGCCTTGGAGACATGAGAGAATAAAACAGCGCCCTCCGGAGTAAGTACGCTGCCCCGAGAGGTTCGAATGAATAGCGCGCAATTGAGCTCTTCCTCTAACTTGTGGATTGTCTTGCTTACCGCAGGCTGAGAGGTATACAGCTTTTCCGCGGCCCGGGTGACACTTTGGTAAGACGCGACATAGTAAAAAACTCGATAATGATCCAGGCTAATCATAGTCCATCCTTCAGTGATATAACTATTTATTATGCAATATATGAAATATCCATATTTGAATATTATCACAAATGCCGGTAAAATGCAAGCAGGATCCCACCCGTAAGCAGAATATTTTACCAAGAAGGAGTGTTGACATGAAAAAGATCGCAATCGGCGGTGGACAAGGCTTCTGGGGCGACAGCCCTGATGCTGCGAATCATATGATCCGCCATGCAGATATTCAGTACATGAGCTGTGACTATCTGGCGGAACTTACACTGTCTATTATGGCAAAGCAGCAAATTAAAAACCCTTCCGCAGGATATGCTCCAGACTTTCTGAATCGCATTCTGAGACAGACCGGCAGGGAAGCCTGGAATAAGCACATCCGAATTTGTACCAATGCCGGCGGCATGAATGTTCAGGGCTGCGTAGATGCCATTCAGGAATGGGCAGAAAGTGAGAAGATGCACGGCTACAAGATTGGTTATGTAACTGGCGACTCTATCAAGGATAAAATCCCGCAGCTTTTGAAAGAGGGCTGGACTTTTCCAAATCTTGATTATGACGGTAATTTCACAGATATTGTTGATAAGATCTACAATTGCAACGCCTACATTGGCCATGAGGGAATCAAAAATTGCTTGGAAAGCGATGCGGATGTTGTTATTACAGGCAGGGCAGCGGATAGTGCACTGTTTCTGGCCCCACTGAAATATGAGTTTGGCTGGGCGGACAATGACTGGGATAATCTGGCCCGTGGAATTATGGCTGGACATTTGTTGGAGTGCGGCGGTCAGGGTGCAGGCGGCAACTATATGTACGACTGGCGTAATGTTCCTCGTATGGATGAGCTTGGATTTCCTATTGCGGAACTGACTGAAAGCAGCTTTGAGATCACAAAAGCGCCAGATTGCGGCGGCGTTATCTGTGAACAAAGCTGCAAGGAGCAGTTCCTGTATGAGGTGTTGGATCCCGAGAATTACCTGACGCCGGATGTCAACGTTGATATCAGCCACGCCACGTTGACGCAGATTGGGCCGGACCGGGTTCGTGTGGACAACATCAAGGGAAAACCCCGACCCGATACACTGAAGCTTTGTGTGGGCTATCATAAGGGCTGGAAAACGGTATCTATGCTGAGCTTCGCTTGGCCCGACGCATACGAGAAGGCAAAATATTGCGGCGAACTGATCATGAAAAAAATGTCCCGTCTCGGGATGCGGGCGGACGATGTACACATCAGCTATATTGGACTCAATGCTCTGCATCTCGGTGTGGCGGATATGAGCGAAGAACAACTCAAGAATCTAAACGAATGTGTTCTGCGCATTGCAGTATTCAGCGAGGATAAATCTGAATGCGCGAAGATTATCCCTGAGATCAGTCCCATGCAGCTTAATGGCCCTCCCGGCGCCTCCTTCTTCGGCGGACGTGCCCATGTGCAGGAGGTTATGGCCCTATGGCCTACTTATGTTCCGCGGGACGCGCTTGATATTGAAAGCCATATTGTGGAGGTAAAGTGATATGCCGATGATTTATCTTAACGAGATCGCACATGGACGGAGCGGGGATAAGGGTGACACCAGCAATGTATGTGTCTTTGCCAGAAAGCCTGAATATTACAAAATCATTGGCCGTGAAGTCACCCCCGCGTCGCTGAAGGCGTATTTTGGGGATATGGTGAAGGGTGAAATAACCCGTTACGATGTTCCAAGTCTGAATGGATACAACTTTGTGATGGAGCACGCCCTCGGAGGCGGTGCGACTATGAGTTTACGGCTGGATAGCCTTGGAAAATCTATGGGAAGCGCTGTTATGCGCATGAGGATACATGTCAATGAGGACGAAATACCCGAGAAGGAGGGATGAAGTATGTCCAGGCGCGCATTGGAAGATATCGTTGTCCTTGATCTGACCAAAGTCCTGGCAGGCCCGTATTGCGGGGGTATTCTAGCGGATTTTGGTGCTGATGTAATCAAAATTGAGCCTCCAATAAAGGGAGACGATGGCCGGCACTACGGTCCATATCAAAACGGGGAGAGTTTATACTACGCCAATCTCAACCGAGGAAAGCAGGGGGTCACTCTAAACCTGAAGGCACCGGAGGGGAAGAAACTGTTCTTGCGGCTGGTCAAACAGGCTGATGTTTTAATAGAAAACTATCGTCCCGGTGTGATGGACCGGCTTGGGCTAGGCTACTCTGTGCTGAAAGAAATAAATCCCAAGTTGATTTATGGCTCGATTACTGGCTTTGGCACAAAGGGACCATATTCTGATCGCCCCGGATACGACATAATTTCCCAAGCTATGGGCGGCATGATGAGTGTTACTGGCCAGGAAGGAGATCCCCCTACGCGTTCGGGCAATGCAATCGGGGATGTATTGGGGGGTATGAACCTGGCAATTGGCGTTCTTACCGCTCTGCATGCCCGAGAGCTGACCGGCAGAGGGCAGTATATTGATGTGTCACTTGTAGACTCTGTGGTGGCTAGTTTGGAGCAGGCATGGCAAAGGTATTTTGTCTCTGGCAAGCTCCCAACCCGACATGGAAACTACTATGATGCCATTGCTCCGTATGACTCCTACATGGCAAAGGATGGATATCTTGTGATTGGCTGTGGTAATCAGCACTTGTTTGAAGTGTTTTGCAACCGCTTACTCAGACGTCCGGAACTCATTACGGATGAGCGTTTTCTGGATGTTCCCCTGCGCGTTAAGAACAACAAGGCGTTCAAAGTCTATGTAGAGGAGTGGCTGAAAGAGATACCAGTAACAGACGCCGTGGATAAGATACTGGAGGCAGGCATTCCTGCTGGGCCTATCATGGACTTGGAGCAAATCTCCCATGACCCACACATTGCCGGTGAACGGCAGATGTTTGTTGAAGTTGAGCATCCTACGGCCGGGACCATAAAGCTCAACAATAGTCCAATTAAACTCAGTGAAACCGCGGCGGAGATTCGTACAGCATCCCCTACGCTTGGCCAGCACAACTATCAGATTTTTCATGGAAGGCTGGGCCTGTCTGATGAGCTGTTTGAAGCCTACCAGAAAAAGGGCGTTTTTTGAGGGTAAACAAATGAGAGAAATCTATGTTCTCGGCTGCTGCCGTACAGCCATTGGCAGTTTCGGCGGCAGCCTGAAAGATATTCCAGCGCCAAAACTGGGCAGCATTGTCATTGCGGAGGCAATGAGGAGATCCCGCATTACACCTGACAAAGTCGATGAGGTGATGATGGGCTGCGCGCTTACAAGTGCGCAGGGGCAGAATCCTGCACGGCAGGCTGCTGTATTTGCGGGGATTCCTTTTGAGATTCCGGCGTATACCATTGGTATGGTTTGCGGTTCTGGTATGAAGGCCGTAATTGAAGGCGCTCGTGCTATCCGCGCGGGGGATGCGGAAATTGTGGTAGCTGGCGGTATGGAGAATATGTCCGCCGCGCCATATGCCATCCCCGGCGCACGATGGGGACAGCGGATGTTTGATGGCAGTATGGTAGACACAATGGTACACGATGGCCTGTGGGACGCGTTTAATGACTGCCACATGGGTATTACAGCTGAGAATATCTGTGACCGGTATCATATTACCCGCGAAGAACTGGACATTTTTGCAATCCGCTCTCAACAAAAAGCTTCCGATGCACAATTGCGGAATCGTTTCGACGCAGAGATAGTTCCGGTTGAAGTCAAGCAGAAAAGGCAGACCAGAATTTTTTGCCGGGATGAGTTCCTTCGTGATACCACCATTGATGGGCTGGCCAAACTCAAGCCCGCCTTTAAAAAAGATGGCGGCAGGGTTACTGCGGGCAACGCCTCCGGAGTCAATGATGGTGCGGCCGCAATGGTGCTTGCATCGAAAGAAGCAGTGGAGAAATATGATATCAAGCCTATGGCGCGTCTGGTTTCCTGGGGGCAGGGGGGCGTTGATCCGAAGATTATGGGCCTTGGCCCGGTTCCAGCTGCAAAACAGGCACTTGCAAGGGCGGGGCTTTCCGTAACAGATATGGACCTGATCGAAGCCAATGAAGCCTTTGCCGCTCAGTCCATTGCGGTAGCACGGGAGCTGGACTTTGATATGCGTAAGGTCAATGTTAACGGAGGCGCTATTGCCTTGGGACACCCGGTGGGAGCATCTGGGGCAAGAATTATTGTTACTCTATTGCACGAAATGGAACGCCGTAACGACGCAAAGTATTGTCTGGCAACGCTTTGTATCGGTGGCGGGATGGGCGTTGCGACGATTTTTGAGAGATGTCAGTGTTTGTCAAAGTAATGAAGAAAAAGAACGTCCTTATGCGGGCTGTTCAAAATGGGATTTCAGCAATTCAATTGTAACCGTTAAGGGAAACGTCGTCCCGGAGCAAGATAATATCTCAATCCGGGACGACGTCTCATTGGCCAATCCTTTGACAGTCTGCAACCCCCGCCGTATTTTTCACGGCGGGGGTTTTGCGTGTCAGGTTTTTTGCATTTTGGCTTGACAGAGCGGATTGTCTGTTGTATAATAACGCATGTTATCGATAACTAATGTTATTTACGAGGCGAGGAAATGTCGGCAATCAAAAGAATTTCAAAAGAGGCCATCATAGACGCGACGGTGGATGTGCTGCGGGAGGGCGGCGCTGCTGCCATCAATGCCCGCAGTGTGGCAAAGAAGCTGGGCTGTTCCACCCAGCCGATCTATCTGTCCTTTCAGAATATGGACGAGCTGAAAGCCGCCATGACCCAGCGGGCGATCGCACTGCATACCCAGCATGTACGGCAATGGCTTCATATTCTGGATGCGGATGGCAGCTGCTACAGAGAGCACAGCCATTACAGCAGCTATGGCATTGGCTTTGTCAAGTTTGCGGCAGAGGAAAAATATCTGTTCCGATGGCTGTATCTGGACGGCGAGCAATTTGGACCCTATCAGGATGACGTATTGCTGCCCGAGATCATTGCGGCCATTGTGAATGAGTACGGCTACGCCAAGGACCTTGCGGAAAAGCTGCACAGGGACATGGCGTACTATTCTTACGGGTTGGCGCTTTTGGCGAACACAGACCATCTGGGTTTGACGGACGCGGAGCTGCTGGCGTCGTTCCGTAGGGAGTTTATGGCGCTGGCGGCTTATTACAATGTGTCCCCCGTCCCGCTGCGGTTCCGGAATCGGGAGGAATAGCCGGTGAAATCGAGGTGCTTTGTGAGATGGATTTCAGGCCAGCGGTTAGGCAGGATTTGCCCCGGCTGAAGGCTCTGTATCAGCGGATCGTGAAAAATATTGGGGAGCAGGGTATTTTCATCTGGGATGATATCTACCCCTCAGAATTTTTTGCGGAGGATATAGAAAAGCGGCAGCTTTATGTTTTGACCGATCATGAGGAAATCATATCGGCGTTTGCCCTGTGTGATACCAATGCGGGAGCAAAGGCCGTTCAATGGCAGGAGAACAGCGCAAAAGCATTGTATATTGACCGGCTGGGTGTCAATGTCCGATGCGCAAAAAGGGGTATTGGCAGCTTCATGCTTGCAAAAGCGAAAGAGGCTGCAAAGGCATCCGGAGTGAAATATCTACGGCTCTTTGTCGTGGACGTAAATGAGCCAGCGATCAAACTTTATATCAAAAATGGATTCATCAAGGCTGGCGGCGCTTTCAACGAAGTATTCGATGGTGGCTTTACGCTGCACGAATATGGATATGAAATAGAAATTCAATGAAAGCTAACAGGAAATGGGAGAAATACGTTATGAAGGAACTGGAAATAAAGACAAAAAGAATGACGCTGCGCCCCATGCCGGACGGCGAGATCGAGGCGCGGATGGAGTGTGTGGATTCCGACGGTCTCCGCGCCGCCTACGGTAAAATGCTGGACGGCTGCAAGCGCGATCCGGAAAACCGGGTCTGGTACGCCCCGTGGAAAATGACATTAAAGGACAGCGGGGGAGCTGTTGGTGAACTCTGCTTCAAGGGACCGGTCGAGAATCATTCCGTAGAGATCGGGTATGAGGGGTTATCAGAGCATGCGCGCGATGAATATGCGGCGGAAGCCCTTCAGGCCATGACGCAATGGGCGTTTGGCCAGAAGGACGTCGTGTTTGTGGAGGCCGAGGCCAGCCCGGACAACGAGGCTTTCCGGCACGTGCTTGAAACGTGCGGCTTTGTACCGAACGGGACGACTGAGGCGAGGGGGCCGCGCTTTGTGCTGGAATGTCCGCTTACCAACTGGCCGCCCATCTATATGCTGTTCGGTATGAGCATTGGCATGGCGATCGGTCATTTTCAGAATCAGGTGCTCTGGGGCATGGCGATCGGCATGAGCCTTGGCGTTCTTGTCGGTGTACTGCTCAACAGCTCCGCAAAGAAAAACCGGGAAGCGCTCCGGCAGCAGCGCCATCCGCGCGCGTGAACAGCTGCTAAGGCGGGATGTCGGTCCCGCACATAAAGAATCCCGCTGGCCAGTACGGTCAGCGGGATCCCTTTTGTCAGAAAACTTACTTGGCAGCGCCGGCGATCTGGGCGGCGACTTCCGCGGCGAAGTCGTCGGCCTTCTTCTCAATGCCTTCGCCCTTGACGTAGTGGATGGCGTCAACGAAGGTCACCTTACCGCCCAGCTTCTTGGCGGCGTCGGCAATGTAGCCCTCCACGCTGCCCTGGAACAGGTCGGAGCGGACAAACTCCTGCTGCAGCAGGCAGTTATCCTTGAAGAATGCGTTCATCTTACCGGCAGCGATCTTCTCCTTCACCTGAGCGGGCTTGGAGGCCATCTTGGGGTCGTTGTCCATCAGGGCAACCTGAACCTGCATCTCGTGATCCAGGTCAGCCTGGGGAACCAGGGACTTGTCCCAGTACTTGGGATTCATAGCGGCGATCTGCATAGCCACGTTCTTGCCGATCTCGGTGGCGTCAATGCCGCCCTCCACGGCCAGGTTCACCAGAACGCCGTGGGTGCCGCCTGCGTGTACGTAGGCAACGGAGGTGTTCTCGGGGAAGCGGGCGAAGCGGCGGATCTGCATGTTCTCGCCGATGGACATGACCTTCTCCTGCATGATCTCGGTAACGGTCAGGCTGGAGTCGGGGTAGGTGCAGGCCTTCAGGGCCTCCACATCGGCGGGATTCTGCTTTGCGACGACCACGGCCAGGTTCTTCACCAGATCCAGGAAAGCGTCGGTCTTGGCGGCGAAATCGGTCTCGGAGTTCACTTCGATGATGACGCCCACACCGTCAACCACGGTAGCGTAGGCAACGCCCTCAGCGGCCACCCGGTCAGCCTTCTTGGCGGCCTTGGCCAGGCCCTTTTCACGCAGCCAGTCAACGGCCTTGTCCATGTCGCCGTCGGTGGCCTGGAGAGCCTTCTTGCAGTCCATCATGCCCACGTTGGTCATTTCGCGGAGCTTCTTAACGTCCAGAGCAGTAAAAGCCATTTTGGTATCCTCCTAAAGTATATTTCGGATTATTCAGCGGCTTCGGCAGCAGGAGCGGCCTCTTCCACAGCGGTATCCTCACCCTGACGGCCCTCGATGGCGGCATTGGCCATGGTAGCGGCGATCAGACGGATAGCGCGGATAGCGTCGTCGTTGCCGGGGATCACGTAATCGATCTCATCGGGATCGCAGTTGGTGTCCACGATGGCCACAATGGGGATGTTCAGCTTGCGGGCCTCGGCAATGGCGTTGCGCTCCTTGCGGGGGTCAACGATGAACAGAGCCGCGGGCAGCTTCTTCATTTCCTTGACGCCGCCCAGGTACTTCTCCAGCTTCTCAATCTCGGCCTGGTGCTTGATGACTTCCTTCTTGGGCAGCATGGCGAAGGTGCCGTCCTCTTCCATCTTTCTCAGCTGAGCCAGACGGTCGATACGGGTGCGCATGGTGCGGAAGTTGGTCAGCATGCCGCCCAGCCAACGGGCGTTGACATAGTAACCGCCGCAGCGGGCAGCCTCTTCCTTGATGGCGTCCTGGGCCTGCTTCTTGGTGCCGACGAACAGGATATTGCCGCCGTTGGCGGAGGTGTCACGAACGAAGTTGTAAGCCTCTTCCAGCTTCTTAACGGTCTTCTGCAGGTCAATGATATAGATACCATTGCGCTCGGTGTAGATGTAGGGGGCCATTTTGGGGTTCCAGCGGCGGGTCTGATGACCGAAGTGAACGCCAGCCTCCAACAGTTGCTTCATAGATACGACAGCCATTTTTTACAGTTCTCCTTTTGTTTTTCCTCCACCCCGATCATCCCGGGATCCCCGCCGCGAGCGGCACATGGGGAACCCGATCCCCGGGTGTGTGGTTTTGTAAGCTATGGGCGCAAACCCACGCCGGAATATTATACCCAAAAGGATTCAATTTTGCAAGAAAAATTTTTAAGAGCCTATGGAAATTTTGTGTTTTTTCCGAGAAGCTTTTTAGAAAGCCAGTACAAGCAAAGAATTGACAATGGACAATGTACAATTGACAATTATGGTGTCCCTTCGGGACGATTTCAAAACATTTCCGAAGGAAATTCCAAAATTGTCAATTGTCCATTGTTAATTGTCAATTTTCACAGCGGGAACTTCCCCTTTGGCCGCGGCACCTTGCAGTCGCAGGGCTTGATGTCCACGAGAATGATGTCCGGCCCCACCTTTTTGACGCAGGACCAGGGGATCACGTAGTCGTCCTTCCGTCCGGCTACCCCCAGAAGCTTGCAGGGGCCGGGCACCACGATGGCGGCGATGACGCCCTCCGGCACCTCGGCCACAATGTCCGAGAGAAACCCCAGCCGTTCTCCGTTGGCAATGCAGATAACCTCCTTGCATTGCAGCTGCGTGAATTTGACGCCCATGGCCATTCCCCCTTCCGGAAAGCCTATGCGTGCCGATTGGGGACTATGACACGCTGACGCTTTTGCGCATGGCGGCGATAGCCCCCTTTTCCAGCCGGGAAACCTGGGCCTGGGAGATGCCCAGGCGGGACGCTACCTCCATCTGGGTCTTGCCGCTGTAAAACCGCAGAGAGAGAATTTCTTTTTCACGGGGGTTTAAGGCGCGGAAGGCGTTGGCCAGCGTGATGTGCTCCATCCAGTTGGGCTCGATGTTTTTCGTGTCCTGGACCTGGTCCATGACCGTCAGAGGATCCCCGCCGTCGGAGTATACGCTGTCGTAGAGACTCACCGGGGCACAAACCGCGTCCAGGGCCTGGCTGACCTCCTCCCGGGGCAGGTCCAGGGCCTTGGAAATCTCTTCCAGAGTGGGTTCCCGGCCAAGGGATGCCGTCAGGCCCTCCTTGCACTGCAAAACCTTGTAGGCCACGTCCCGGATGGAACGGGAGACCCGGATGACGCTGTTGTCCCGCAGGTAGCGGCGGACCTCGCCGGCGATCATGGGTACTCCGTAAGTGCTGAAGCGCACGCATTTGTCCGCGTCGAAGTTGGCGATGGCCTTCATCAGACCGATGCAGCCTACCTGGAACAGATCGTCCGGACTTTCCCCCCGCTTGTCGAAGCGCTGAATCACGGAGAGCACCAGCCGCAGATTACCCTCGATCAGCGCCTGCCGGGCATGCGGATCCCCTTGGGAAGACCTTCGCAGAAGCGAATCGGTTTCTTCCTGACTGAGGACCCGGAGCTGGGTGGTGCTGACGCCGCAGATATCTACTTTTCCCTGCATGAAAAGCCTCCTGAGCAAAATAGTGCTCTTAGTATCTCCCGGGGACCGGGAAACCATACGGCGAAAATTTTGGTGGAATTCACAAAA
Source organism: bacterium (assembly GCA_963661735.1). GTDB lineage: Bacteria > Bacillota > Clostridia > Oscillospirales > Oscillospiraceae > Faecousia. The sequence goes on from CAVLCF010000035.1 coordinate 19,822, forward strand.
ATTTTTTGCCTCCCGGGGAAAGAACGGGAGACGCAGAAAAAAGACGGGGGAAAACGCAAACCTTTTGCCCCCAATTGGGACCGGTTGCGCTTTCTGCCCGCCGTGGGCAATCCGAAGCGCTGTGTTTTCTCGCGGCGGATTTGTGAACACGGGAAACGCATTTTTTACACAGCCCCGAAAACCGGCCCCGCCGGAAAATCCCTGTGGGAAACTCACAGTTTTCCACATTCTCCACAGCTTTTTCCACAGCCGGTTCTCCACAATCCCACAGGTCTGTGGAGAAATACAGAATGTTTACATAAAATATTTACAAATTGATACCAATTTCTTCACTTTTTCCGAAAATGGGCAATTTGCCACGGCCTCCCGGTTTGTGGAAAATTGCCCTCTTGACAAGGGAACATCCAGAATGCCGGACCCGGGCGAGGCTGGTGTCCCGCCCTTCCTGTCTTCCAGAAAAATTTTCAAAAAAGGGTTGATTTTGCTTAGATTTTCCGCTATAATACAGCACTGTATGAAATACTGCTGTGAGGAGGTGTAATTCAATGCCCAACATCAAGTCCTCTAAGAAGGATGTCATTTCTTCCAAGATTGCTTACGAGAAGAATAAGGCCGACAAGTCCGAGCTGAAGACCAACCTGAAGAAGTTTGAGGCTGCCGTGGAAGGCGGTGACAAGACCGCTGCTCAGAGCGCCTACACTGTCGCTGTGCGGTCCGTGGACAAGGCTGTGACCAAGGGCCTTCTGCACAAGAACAACGCTGCCCGGAAGAAGAGCAGCATGACCCTGAAGCTGAACAAGCTGGCCTGAGTTCTCTGAAAATATCTCCTTCCGAGCGCTGCTTGGAGGGAGTTTTTTCATTTTATAGCGGAGGTGAGCCATGGCAAGATTATCCGATCCCGTTACCGGGCTGAAGGGCGTCGGCCCGGCCAGGGCAAAGCAGCTGGAAAATCTGAATATCTATACCCTGGGGGACCTGATCTGCCATTTCCCCAGGGGCTATGAGGACCGGACGCGGATCGTACCCATTGCCGAATTGCAGGCGGATACGCCGGCCTGCTTCCGGGCTGTGGTCATGTCCACCCCCAGAACCGCCCATATCCGGAAAGGGATGGATCTGACCAGGGTGTCCGTGGCGGACCATTCCGGCCGGATCAATCTGACCTTCTTCAATTCCAGATTCGCCGCGGAGAACCTGCAATACGGGGGGGAGTACGTCTTTTACGGCACGGTCTCCGGAGACTATGGGGGCTACGGCATCACAAATCCCGTGTTTGAGGCCCCGGACGCCCGGCCTGTTTCTACCCGGCGGATCATGCCCATTTACCCGCTGACTGCGGGTCTGAACAACGGCACCCTGACGAAGCTCATCGGCCAGGCTCTGGCCCTGTGCGATCCGCCAGAGGAGATCCTTCCCCCGGAGATCCTGCAGGAATTTGAGATTCTTCCGGCGGAAACAGCCTATCGGGCGATTCATGACCCGCAGACCATGCAGGAGGCCCAGGCGGCGAAGCGGCGGCTGATCTTTGAGGAGTTCTTCGTTTGCTCCGCCGGACTGTCCCTCATGCGGGCGGCCCGGGCGGAAAAGAAAGTGGCGGCCTACGAAAATACGGACCTGACGCTGTTTTATGAAAGCCTGCCCTTTGACCTGACGAATGCCCAGAAGCGGGCCATCCGGGAGATCCTTGCGGATTTTCAGAAGGGGACCCCCATGAACCGGCTGGTCCAGGGAGACGTGGGCAGCGGCAAGACCATGGTAGCCGCCGCGGCGGCCTGCTGCGCCCACCAGAACGGCTTCCAGACTGCTCTCATGGCCCCTACGGAAATTCTTGCGGAACAGCATTATGAATCCTTGGGAAAGCTCTTCGCCCCTCTGGGCCTGCACACGGTGCTGCTTACCGGTTCCCAGACCCAGAAGGAAAAGCGTCTGGCCCGGGAGGCCCTGGCCTCCGGGGAGGCCCATATCGCGGTGGGTACCCACGCGCTGATCTCCGAAAGCACGGTGTTTTCCAATCTGGGCCTGGTCATCACGGATGAGCAGCATCGCTTCGGCGTGGATCAGCGCGGCAGGCTCAGCGCCAAGGGGCATGACCCCCACATTCTGGTCATGTCCGCGACCCCTATCCCCAGAACCCTGGCTCTGCTGATGTACGGCGATCTGGATGTGTCCGTGCTGGATGAGCTGCCCCCCGGACGGCAGAAGGTGGATACCTTCCTGGTTGGGGAGAGCTACCGGGCCAGGATCAACGCCTTTATCCGCAAGCAGGCGGCGGAGGGCCACCAGTGCTTTGTGGTGTGTCCCGCCGTGGAGGAAAACCAGGAGATGGACGTGAAAGCCGCCGCCGCCTGGGCGGAGACTTTGCGGAAAACCGTATTCCCGGATCTGCGGGTCAGCCTGCTCCACGGCCAGATGAAGGGAGCGGAGAAGGAAGCCGCCATGGCAGCCTTTGCCCGGGGCGAGGCGGATGTACTGGTGGCTACCACCGTCATTGAGGTGGGCGTGGACGTGCCCAACGCCACGCTGATGGTCATCGAGGACGCGGACCGGTTCGGCCTGAGCCAGCTCCACCAGCTCCGGGGCCGGGTAGGCCGGGGCAGCGCCAAAAGCTACTGCATCCTCACCACCCACAACCGGAACGAGGACACCATCCGCCGCCTGAAAGCCCTGTGCGCCACCAATGACGGCTTCAAAATCGCGGAGGAGGATCTGAAGCTCCGGGGGCCCGGCGATTTCTTCGGCTCCCGGCAGTCGGGCCTGCCGGCATTCCGGGTGGCGGACCTGTCTCTGGACATGACCACCCTGCGGGACGCCCAGCAGGCGTCCAAGGAGTGGATCGAGCGCTTCGGCAAGTCCGATACAAAGGAGGCCCGGGCCTTGCGGGAGCGGGTGGCTGTCCTGTTCGCCAGAGCGGAAGGGACGATGAATTGAGGAATTGACAATTATTTTCGATAAAAGCCTGCACTTTTAAGAGATATGGAGGTATTTATGAAATATCTGGTTCGTATATTGATTTGTATTGCGGTGTTGTGTCTGCTGCCGGCGGCGGCGGGGGCGGAGACGGCCTCCGGGGAGTGCGGGGATGGAATTACCTGGTCTCTGGACGGCGGTACGCTGACCATTTCCGGCAACGGCCCTATGTATGACTTTGAAGAGGGCGCGGCCCCCTGGGAAGCCTGCAAGGACAGCATTACATCCGTTGTCCTCTCCGGCAATGTGACCACCGTGGGCACCTATGCTTTCAAGGATTACGACGCCATTACCTCGGTAGACTTTGGCTCCGCCCTGCACACCCTGGGGGCCAACAGCTTTGCCCAGTGCGATGGGCTGACCAGCATCTCGCTGCCGTCCACCTTCCGGATTTTCGGGGAGCAATGCCTGTACAGCTGCAAGAATCTGACGGCCATCCACTGCTACGGTCCCTTCCCGTCCTTCAAGCTGAACTGCCTGTGGGACAGCTATGTGAAAATTTATTATCCGGCCGGCAATCCCTGGTCCGTGGACCTGATCGCCCAGCTGGAGGACGCGTTCCACGGCCGCATCGAGTTCCTGGATTCCGACGGCAAGGACCACTATACGCCCGAGGAAACCACAGAGGCTACTACGGAAGCCACGACGGAGGCAACCACCGCCCCCACCACCGAGGCAACCACCGCCCCGACAACGGCCCCCACAACGGCGCCCACCACCGAGGCGACCGTGGCCCCCACAACGCAGGCCCCCGCCGAGGCCACGACCTTCCCATACACATTCCCCACGGAAGAGACCCAGCCCGAAAAGAGATCCGGCTCCGGCGTGGGCCTTGCCCTGGTGGGCTTTACACTGTCTCTCGTGGGCCTGGGGATCCTGATTTTCCGACCGAAGAAGAAAAAGGGGAAGTATAGCAGGTAAAGAATGCAAGCCTTTCCCTGGGGCGGTGCGTCGCGCCCCTCATCAGTCACGGCCCAAGGGGCCGTGACAGCTTCCCCCAGGGGAAGCCTATTGCTTCACAGAAACTTAAAACTTCCGGGATAATCACCCATTTTTGGGCGTGTCCCGGAGTTTTTTTGGTTGGAATGGAAAAAATAAAAAAAGAGTTGTAAGTTTTCCCGTTCTGATGTAAAATAATATGACTGATAAAATGCTTTTTTAGAAGACCTATCCCTGTAAAGCATAGATATTGGAGGTACTACTTATGGAAAAACCCATTGTACTTGTGATTATGGACGGTGTCGGCAAGGGCGACGGCGGCAGCGGCGACGCTGTGAAGAATGCCAATACCCCCACGCTGGACCATCTGCTGGCCACCTGCCCCCATACGTATCTGAAAGCCCACGGCACTGCCGTCGGCCTGCCCACCGACGACGATATGGGCAACTCGGAAGTGGGGCACAATGCCCTGGGCTGCGGCCAGATCTATTCTCAGGGCGCCAAGCTGGTTTCTGAATCCATTGAGTCCGGCGCGCTGTACGAGTCCGCCACATGGAAGAAGCTGCTTGCCAACGCGGCTTCCGGCCATGCCCTGCACTTCCTGGGCCTGCTGTCCGATGGCAACGTTCATTCCAACATCTCTCATCTGATTGCCATGCTGCGCCAGGCCCACAAGGAGGGCGCGAAGCGGGTCTACTGCCATATTCTGCTGGACGGCCGTGACGTGCCCGCTACCTCTGCTCTGGACTACGTCCAGCAGCTGGAGGATGTGCTCAAGGAGCTGAATACCGAAGGCTGCGACTACGCCATCGCCTCCGGCGGCGGCCGTATGAAGATCACCATGGACCGCTACGAAGCCAACTGGCCTATGGTGGAAGCCGGCTGGCGGACCCATGTGGAAGGCAAGGGCCGTCAGTTTGCCTCTGCCAAGGAGGCCATTGAGACCTATCGGGCCGAGGAAAACTGCATCGACCAGGATCTGCCCGCTTTCGTGGTGGCCCGGAACGGCCAGCCCGTTGCCAGAATCGCCAACGGCGACAGCGTGATCCTCTTCAATTTCCGGGGCGACCGGGCACAGGAGATTTCCCTGGCCTTCGACCGGAAGGACTTCGACAAGTTCGACCGGGGCGACTACACCGGCGTTCTCTTTGCCGGTATGCTGCAATACGACGGCGACCTGAAGATCCCCACGGACTACCTGGTCCAGCCGCCCGTCATCAAGAACACCCTGACCGAGGTGCTGTGCAAGGCCGGGATCCATGAGTACGCTCTGTCCGAGACTCAGAAGTTTGGCCATGTGACCTATTTCTGGAACGGCAACCGTTCCGGCAAGGTGGACGAAAATCTGGAGGTCTACGAGGAAGTGCCCTCCGACGTGATCCCCTTCGAGCAGGCCCCTGCCATGAAGTCCAAGGAGATCACGGAAAAAATGGTGGAGAATATGGCTTCCGGCAAGTTCCAGTTCCTGCGCTGCAACTATCCCAATGGCGATATGGTGGGCCACACCGGCGTGTATGACGCGGTGGTCTACGCCATGGAGTGCGTGGACAAGGGCGTCAAGGCCATCATCGACGCCGCCGACAAGTACGGCTACACCGTCCTTGTCACCGCCGACCACGGCAACGCCGACCAGATGACCGAGACGAAAAAGGGCAAGACCATCATCCGGACTGCCCATTCCCTGAATCCCGTTCCCTTTATCATCTACGACAAGGACCACGAATGGCACATCAAGGACGGCCACTTTGGTCTGGCCAACGTGGCCCCCACCATCGTGAAAATGATGGGCCTCACCGCTCCCGACTGCTGGGAAGAGAGCATGGTGTAACTTTGGCAGCCGCTAAAAATGCTCCTTTGCCGTTGTGAGTCGATCTTTTGCCCTGCTGAGGCGGAATGAAAAGCAGGAAATACACAAAGTATTCCCTGCTTTCCATTCCTTTCATCAGGACAAAATCTCTTCCTCACAGCAGCAAAAAAGCATTTTCAACGGCAGCCGGGATAATTGCCTTCAAATTATTCCCTTTGACTTGACAAGGAGGACTCTTTATGATCCGTCATGAAAATGAAAACGGCAGCGTCAATGTCTCTACCGGTGTTTACACCGGCATTGTGGGCACCGCCGCGTCCAATTGCTTTGGCGTGAAGGGTATGGCTGCCCGCAGCATGAAGGACGACGTCTATCATCTGCTGCGCAAGGAATCCGTGGATAAAGGCGTTCGCGTGACCTTTAACGACGATGATTCCATTTCCATTGATCTGCATATCATTGTGGACAACGGCGTCAATCTGTCCGCCGTTGGCACCTCGATCATTTCCGAGGTCCGCTATGTGGTGACCAAGTGCACCGGCACGAAGGTCCGTGCGGTGAATGTCTATATCGATTCTATGATGATCGGTTAATTTTCGGAGGTGTAAACATTTTGCAGACCATTACTGGCTCTGAGCTGAGAAGAATGATTCTCAGCGCTGCCGCCTCGATCGAGATCCACAAGCAGGATCTGAACGAGCTCAACGTATTCCCCGTGCCCGATGGGGACACGGGCACCAATATGTCCATGACCATCCACGCCGCCGCCAACGACCTGCGTCCTATGGAGGACGCGGATCTGTACGCCGTGGCAAAGACCGCCGCTTCCGCGACTCTGCGGGGGGCCAGGGGCAACTCCGGCGTCATCCTGTCCCTGCTCTTCAAGGGCCTGAAGCGGGCGCTGAAGGGCCACGAAAGCTGCGACGGCGTTCTGTGGGCCCAGGCTCTGCAGGAGGGTGTGGACGCTGCCTATAAGGCGGTTATGAAGCCTGCCGAGGGCACGATCCTGACCGTCTCCCGGCTGGCCGCCGTCAAGGCCGCTGCCGCCGCCCAGGAGAAAAACGATGTGGAGTACGTCCAGGCCGCCGCGCTGGAAGAGGCGAAAATTGCCCTGGCCGATACCGTGAACCAGAACCCCGTGCTGAAAAAGGCGGGGGTGGTGGATGCCGGCGGCAAGGGCTGGACCCTGGCGCTTGAGGCCATGCTGCTGGCCCTGCGGGGCGAGGACGTGGTGATCCCCGAGGAGGGCGCGGAGAGCGCCACCAAGGAAGCCGCCAACTTCTCCGACTTCAAGACCGAGGATATTACCTTTACCTACTGCACCGAGTTCATCATCGGCCGGGAGAACAAGAACGATCCCGAAAAGCTACGGGCGTTCCTGAACAGCCTGGGCGACAGCCTGGTGCTGGTGGACGACGATGAGATCATTAAGGTCCATGTCCACACCAACGACCCCGGAAAGGCCCTCCACGAGGCCATTGAATACGGCCACTTCATCACCGTGAAGGTGGAGAATATGCGTCTGCAGCACACCGAGAAGGTGCTCCACGAGCAGGACAAGAAGCCCGAGGCCCCCAGGATCGCCGCTCCCGAGAAACCACTGGGCGTTGTGTCCGTCTGCGCGGGCGCGGGGCTTGCGGATGTGTTCATGAATCTGGGTGTGGACCAGATCATCTCCGGCGGACAGACCATGAATCCCAGCACCCAGGATATTCTGGAGGCCGTGAACAAGGTCCCTGCCGAGACCGTCTTCGTGCTGCCCAACAACAAAAACATCATCATGGCCGCCGAGCAGGTGGGCACCCTGACCGAGAAGAAGGTTGTGGTCATCCCCAGCAAGACCGTGCCCCAGGGCGTTACCGCCATGCTGAGCTTTAACCCCGAGGGCACCGTAGAGGAGAACACCCAGGCCATGACTGAGGTGCTGTCCACCGTGGAGACCATGCAGATCACCTACGCCGCCCGGAATTCCGACTTTGACGGCTACGACATCCACGAGGGCGACTACCTGGCCATGGCCGGCGGCTCTCTCTTCGGCACCAGCAGGGACATTACGGTCCTGCTGAAGGGCCTTGCCGAGCGTATCCGGGACGAGGACCGGGAGTTCGTGACCATCTATTACGGCGCGGACACCAAGGAGAAGCATGCCCAGAAGGCGGCGGACCTGTTTGCCGACATCTGCCCCAAGGCGGAAGTGAACCTCATCAACGGCGGCCAGCCCGTGTATTATTACATGATCTCCGCGGAATAACCCCGCCCGCATTGCGAACCGGCACCCCTGCCGGTTCGCAATTCCAATTCTGGGAGATGAGGTAACGAACCTTTTGGGGTTCGGGCGGAAGCCCTGTCCGCCCATCGGCTGGGTGCCTCCGGCGGGGAGCTTCTTGGCGGGACAAGAAAAGGGCCCCCGGAGGGACCCGGCCTACGGGCGAACGGGGCTTTTGACTAATGCATAAAATGAAGAGCTTTGATTTTGCGTGCCGCATAATTATAAACTGTACGGAATGAAAGCCAAACGGAAAGGAGGCTCCTTCATGAAGCAGCTGCCCCGGGGCGGGCTGGTCGGGAAGACCGCCGGCGCCGCCAGAGCCATCGCGGAACTGAATATTCCCTTCCGGGCGGCCTACGGGGCCTACTTTCTGATTTTGTCCGCCTTTCCGGCCCTGCTCCTGGTGCTGAACTCTCTGCGCTATACGGCCCTTACCGTGGCGGACCTGACGGCGGTGCTGGAAAATGTGCTGCCCGAGGCCCTGATGGACAGCGTCCAGGAGCTGATTTCCAGCACCTATCGCAGCGCCTCCTCCGCCGTGGCGGGGGTATCCGTGCTGACGCTGCTTTGGTCCTCCAGCAAGGGCGTCTACGGCCTTTTGAAGGGCCTGAACGCGGTCTATGGCGTGGAGGAGGACCGGGGCTATGTGTATACCCGGGGCATCAGCGTGGTGTACGCCCTGCTGTTTCTGGTGGTGCTGGTGCTGACTCTGGTGCTCCATGTGTTCGGCAACACCCTGATGAACCTGCTCCATGGCATTGAAAACCCGGTGGTTATGTTCCTGGTGGACCTGATCGACCTGCGCAGCATCCTGCTGCTTGCCGTCCAGGTGCTGCTGTTTACCGCTATCTATATGGTGCTGCCCAACAGGCGCAACGGCTTCTGGGAAAGCCTGCCGGGGGCGATTTTTTCCTCCGTAGGCTGGACGGTATTCTCCTGGGCGTATTCTGTGTATGTGACCCATTTCTCGAAAATATCCAATATCTACGGCAGCGTGTACTCCGTGGCGGTGAGCATGCTGTGGCTCTACTGCTGCGTCAGCATTCTGTTCTACGGCGCGGCTTTGAACAAGCTGCTGAGCGGCTATCGGGAGAAAAAATAAAAGGCAGGGAAAAGCATGGATCCGTATTTCCAAAAACTTTTGGCTTTCGTTACGGACTGTTCACAGGTTTTCGGTATTTTGGATAGAAAAGAAACGCGTTTTGCGGTATTTGTTCCCTGTACGTTTACAAAGCGGCCGGGGAAGAGACACCGGAGGGAAGGGGCAGGCCCATGTTCGGTTATATCACCGCCAATTTAACAGAGCTTTCCCAGCCGGAAAAGGACCGGTACGGCGAAATCTACTGCGGCATCTGCCGGGCCATGGGAAAGGAGGCCTCTCAGCTCAGCCGGTTGGGGCTGCGCTATGATATGGCCTTTCTGGCGCTGACGCTGCTGAGCCTGTACGAGCCGGAGGAAGGCAAAAGCAGAGGCATTTGCCTGACCCATCCGCTCCGCGCCCGGCCATATACCCAGAGCGAGATCGTCACCTATACGGCGGATATGAACATTGCGCTGGCCTATTACAAGTGCCTGGACGACTGGCAGGACGATAAAAAGTATGCCGCAAAGCTCCTGGCAAACGCCATGAGGCCCTACGCGGAGCGGATCGAAACCAGGTATCCCAGACAGTGCGGTACGTTAAAACGCTGTCTGGAGGCACTGAACGCTCTGGAAACGGAAAAATGCCCCAACCCGGATGTTCCGGCGGGGCTTTTCGGAGAACTGATGGGAGAGCTGTTCGTCTGGCGGGAGGATCTGTGGGCGGATACGCTGCGGGAGATGGGCGATGCTTTGGGCCGGTTCATCTACCTGATGGACGCGGTGCTGGATGCCCCGGAGGACCGGAAAAAGGGCAGCTACAATCCTACGCTGCTTCTGGAGACTCAGCCGGACTGGGAGCAGGTCTTTTCCCTGACCATGGCCCGGTGTACGGCTTTTTACGAAAAACTACCTCTGGTACAGGACAAGCCGCTTTTGGACAATATCCTTTACAGCGGCGTCTGGGTCCAGTACCGGCAAAAACACAGGAAAGAGGGCGGCAGTCAAGATGGATCCCTATAAGGTACTCGGCCTGGAGCCGGGGGCTTCCGACGAGGAAGTGAAGCAGGCGTACCGCCGCCTAGCCAAGAAATACCACCCGGACCTGAACCCCGGGGACGCGGAGGCCGCCCGGAAAATGCAGGAGGTCAACGAGGCCTACGACCGGATCAAGAATCCGGAGAAGTACGCCGGCCCCACCTACCAGAGCCAGCGGAGCGGCCAGGAGGACCCTTATGGAGGCTATGGGAATCCCTTTGGCGGCTACAACCCCTTTGGCGGAGGCTGGTACTATGAGACCCGGCAGGCAAAGCCGGAAGGGGACAGCTATCAGCAGGCGGCCAGCCAGTATATCCGGTTCGGACGCTATCGGGAGGCGGTCAACGCCCTGAACAACAGCGCCAACCGGGACGCGAAATGGTATTACCTTAGCGCCCTGGCCAATCAGGGCCTGGGCAATCAGGTGACGGCTCTGGAACACATCCGCCGGGCGGTGTCCATGGAGCCGGACAACCAGGAGTATCTGTCCGCGTTGGACGCCATCGAGCATGGCGACCAGGCATACCGGAGAAACGCCGGGAATTTCCGGGGCTTCACCATGGGCGGCAGCCCCTGCGCCAGCCTGTGCCTGTGCTATCTGGCCCAGCTGCTGTGCTGCCGGGGAAACTTCATGCGCTGCGTATAACAAGAGCCTTCTCCTAGGAGAAGGCTTTGGCGCAAAAAACAGCCGCCGAAAAATCGGCGGCTGAATTTCTGTCAATCAGTCAGTGACGTAGGGCAGCAGGGCGATCTGACGGGCGCGCTTGATGGCGGTGGTCAGGTCACGCTGATGGGCCGCGCAGGTACCGGTGGTACGGCGGGGCAGGATCTTGCCGCGCTCGGACAGGTAACGGCGAAGCTTCGCGGTGTCCTTGTAGTCAATGCTTGTCACCTTATCCACGCAGAAAGCACAAACCTTTCTGCGCTTACGGGGACGCATACGCTGTTCGTTAGCCATGGAAATAACCTCCTTCGTAAGTCTGATAGAAAAGATTCTTTAGAAGGGCAGCTGGGCGTCATCATCCTCCAGCATCGCGAAATCGGATGCGGGGGCGCTGGCGGGCGCGCTATAGCCGCCGCCGTAATTACCGGAATTTGCGGGCGCGGAGTATCCGCCGCCGTAATTGCCGGAGGGGGCAGAGCTGTAGCTATTGCTGTAGCTTCCGGAGTTGGAAGCATCGTCCCGCTTGCTGGAGCCGAAGTAGACATTGTCCGCTACGATCTCAGCGGTGCGGCGCTTGTTGCCGTCCTTGTCGGTCCAGCTGCGCATCTGCAGCCGACCGGACACCACCGCCATGCTGCCCTTCTGGAAATACTTGGAGACAAATTCTCCCGTATTTCTCCAGGCGACACAGTCGATGAAGTCAGTTTCCCGTTCGCCGCTCTCCTTGTTGGGGAAATCACGGTCCACAGCTACGGAAAAGCTGGTGACAGCGATGCCGGAACCGGTCCGGCGCAGCTCGGGATCACGGGTCAGGCGACCCATGACGACAATGTGGTTGAGCATAGAATTACGCCTCCACCGCGGTGGTCAGGCAGCGCAGGACGCCGTCGGTGATCTTCATCACACGCTCCAGCTCCGCGGGGAACTCGGGCTTGGACTCGAAGTTCATCAGAACGTAGTAGCCTTCCGCCAGATCGTTGATGGGATACGCCAGACGGCGCTTGCCCCACTCATCAATGCTGGACAGAGTACCCTCCGCCTCCACCATTGCCTTGAACTTTTCTACCAGAGCAGCGATGCCCTCTTCGCCCTGAGCAGGGTCGATGATGTAGAGCACCTCGTACTTACCGGTGATCTTAGCCATGTTGATTGCACCTCCTTTTGGACTTTTGGCCCCCGACGCCGTCGGGAGCAAGGATCGTCTGCACTCGCAGACCGGATTATTTTACAGGAAATTCTATAAAAAGTCAAGGATTTTTTAAGGAACCTCTGAATAAATCGTCTGCGGCTGAAGAGCGGATCTTTTCCGCCCGCTCTTCAGCATCAAAAGCAGGAAATA
>CAVLCF010000036.1:0-4656 GCA_963661735.1 bacterium
TTTGAGTGAACTAAGCAGATGCACATAACTATCTGCAAATCTTATTATACGAGGAGAGATACCATGAAGCGTTCCGAAGTCAACAAGGCTCTGCGGGAGCTGGAGGCCATGTGCGAAAAATATTGCTGCTATCTGCCCCCCTTCTGCCACTTTACCCCGGAGAAATGGGAAACCAAGGGGCATGAATACGATGAGGTCCGGGATTGCTGCCTGGGCTGGGATATCACGGATTACGGCCAGGGGAATTTCGACAAGGTCGGCTTCTCCCTGATTACCATCCGCAACGGCAGCCAGACCATGCGGGAGAAATACCCCAAGGTCTATGCCGAAAAGCTGCTGTTCCTGAAGGAGGGGCAGTATTCCCCCAACCACTTCCACTGGTACAAAACCGAGGATATCATCAATCGGGGCGGCGGAAACGTGCTGATCCGGGTGTACAACTCCCACGCCGACGAATCCATTGACTACGAAAGCGACGTCACCGTCCATGCCGATGGCAGGACCTACACCGTTCCCGCCGGGACCCAGATCCGCCTGACCCCCGGCGAGTCCATTTTTATCCAGCAATACCTGTACCACGATTTTGAGGTGGAGCCGGGCACGGGCGACGTGCTGCTGGGAGAGGTCAGCCAGTGCAATGACGATGCCCATGACAACCGCTTCAACCCGCCCATGGGCCGCTTCCCGGCCATTGAGGAGGACGAAGCGCCTTACCGGCTGCTCTGCACCGAGTACCCTGCGGCCAAGGACTGAATGGGGGACCGCACTATGATCGACGTAGTAGCTCTGGGAGAGCTGCTGATTGATTTCGCGGCCCGGTCCACGGATGGCGACGGCTATCCTACCATGGCCGCCAATCCCGGCGGCGCGCCGGGCAATTTCCTGGCTGCCCTGAATGCCTGCGGCAGAAAGACCGCCTTTCTGGGCAAGGTGGGAAACGACGCTTTCGGAAACCTGCTGCTGGGGACGCTGCGGAAGGCGGGGATCGAAACGAAGGGGATCCTGGTGGACGACAGCGTGTTTACCACCCTGGCATTCGTGACCTTCGACGAGAGCGGCGACCGCTCCTTCTCCTTTGCCCGGAAGCCCGGCGCGGACACCCGGCTGCGTTGGGAGGAAGTGGACAGATCGCTCATTGACGAAGCGCGGGTGTTTCACTTCGGCACCCTGAGCCTGACGGACGAGCCTGTCCGCACCGCGACCCAAAAGGCGGTGGCCTACGCGAAGGAGAAGGGAAAGCTCATCAGCTGCGACCCCAATCTGCGGCTGCCCCTGTGGCCCGGCGAGGCGGCGGCAAAGGAGCAGATGCTCTGGAGCCTGCGCCAGGCGGACGTGGTAAAGATCAGCGACAACGAGGTGGAATTCCTGTGGGGCTGCACCCCGGAAGCGGGGGCCGACAAGCTGCTGGAGGAATTCGGCGTGTCCCTGGCCATGGTGACGCTGGGGCCCGGCGGCTGCCTGCTGAAAACGAAAGCGGCCGCTTTCCGCGCCGCCTGCCCCAAGGCCCGTCCCGTGGATACCACCGGCGCCGGGGACATCTTCGGCGGCAGCGCCATGGCAAGACTTCTGGAGCTGGAGAAACCTGTTCCCGCGCTGACAGAGGCGGATCTCTCCTATATCGGCAGCTTCGCCGCCGCCGCGGCCAGTCTGTCCACGGAGCATCCCGGCGGCATTCCCAGCATCCGGGAAAAGGAAGCCGTTCTGCGGGCCATGGTGTAAGAGGTCCCGCGGCTTTCCCGGGAGACGGCCCTCTGTTTCCGTATTCCGGCTATCCTATAACAGATTGCCTTCACGGTTCATCCGCGCTTTATGCGGGTGGACCGTGAATTTTTTCATTCCTGTAGAAATGTACCGGAAAAACGTAGAAATGTCCCTGTCCGATGGGGAAAATACTGAGCTGCTCTGTAAAGACCGGATTGGTCCCCATCCTATCATCTGTCGGATACCCGGCTGATTCCGTTCCTGCCCCATATCTTCAATACCTACCGTCTGCCTGTCATCAAGAATTACTATGAGGAGCCGCCGGACGCCATTTTTGAGTCCGCCCAGATCGACGGCGCCAGCCACCGGACCATCCTTTCCCGCTTTCAAGCTGCCATATAAAAAAGTGCTTGACATTCTGCCTGGGCCATGCTATAATGAGCCAGCATTGAGAGAGTGCGCAGTATCGCGGAGTAGAGCAGTTGGAAGCTCGTCGGGCTCATAACCCGGAGGTCGTAGGTTCGAGTCCTGCCTCCGCAACCATGAAAATACCCGGTATTCGATATGAATACCGGGATTTTTCTAACTTTTGAGCATTGCTTGAAATGGCTCGGTTTATCGTTTTGGGTCACTTTTGGGTCACTTGGGTCAAAAACTTGTTTTCTTGGGTCACGCCGTCCGGTTCTCCGGGCGGTATTTTTATGCCTTTTTCCGGAGCAGCACATCGGCAATACATTCGGAAGCCTTGGCCTTGTTCTCCTCGATGATGTGGGAGTAGAAGCTTTCCGTGGTGTTTACGCTGGCGTGGCCCAGCTGCTTGGAGACGGTGACAATGTCTGTGCCGTTTGCCAGCAGGACAGAGGCTACCGTGTGGCGGAAGGCGTGGGGATTGATGTGGGGCAGGTTGTGGCGGGCGGAGAATTCCCGGAGCCAGCTGGTGATGCTGGTGGGGTTCATGGCTTCCCCGTTGTCCTGAGTAAACACAAAGCCGGAATTGATCCAGCGGTCTCCGTTGGCCAGCTGAAGCCGCAGCTGGTCCCGCTTGTGCAGCCGGAGTAAATCCATGGTTTCCTTGGGTAGGTTCAGCCAGCGCACGTCGCTGGTTTTTGTATTGCCCAGGTAGATGCCTTTGCTCTTGGAAGTCACAAGGGATTTGTCGATCTTTATCCGATTGTGGTCGAAGTCTACCTTCTCCCATTGCAGGCCCATGATCTCCCCACGGCGGCAGCCTGTAACGATCATCAAATGGGTAATCAGCTGCCACTTCAGCGGTTCTTTCTCCAGGGCGCTCAGGATGGCGGTGATCTCCCCCGGCTGGAAATAGTTTGGGTCGTGCTTCTCCACCTTTGGCGGGGATGCCTTGGCTGCTGCGTTGTAGGGCACCAACATTTCCTTTTCCGCCTGGGCCAGGATGGTGGAGATCAGCCGATGGTGCTCCAGTACGGTTTTATCAGACAGCGGCTCCATGTTCTGCCGGACGGTGAAAAGCTCCTCTGTGCGCTTGCCCAGAGCCTTGGCAATGGCCGCTGCCTTTTCCTCCGTGATGGACTCCCCTTTGACCGCCGCGCCGACGGTAACGGGGGAGATGCCGGCCTTTTCCGCAATGGCGGCCCGGGAGAGCTTGTGCTCCTTCAGATACTTTGCCAGATCAACCTTTGCTGCAGCAGACCCGCCGCAGGCCCGGAGGCCCGGCTCTGCCAGGTTCTTATAAAAGGCGTTCAGATGCTGAGGCCGCAGGTCGGCCAGCTTGATGTGCCCAATGGCGGCATTGATTCGCTCCAGCAGACCCTGGTATCTGTCCAGCGTTGTGGCCCGAACGCCGGTGCGCTCCTTCAGCTCCAGCACATAGGCCGCATACTCGGCAAAGGTTTGGCGATTGTCCAGAGCGTAGCCCTGCTCAATACTCCGCTCAAAGTCTGCCGCCGCCCTCTGGACGGCCTTTTCCGTCTGGCGGGCCGTCATGCCGGGAGTGGGCTTATAGATTTGCCTGTGGCGGATGCGCTTGCCCTGGGTGTCGAAGCCGGAATAGACGGTGATCCGGTAGGTGGTGCCGGTTTTGCCGGGGAGTTTTTCAATGGTGGCCATGGTTGCTTTCCTCTCGCTCGAAAGGCTCAAGGCCAAACCATTGGATATCTCTGGGTATAGATAAAACTGGGATACCTTTTAATCGTTCCATTTCTCCTAAATACCAGCTGTCCATAAGGTCTTCGCCGATGATTTTCTTTTGATACAATTTTTTTATTTCATACCATCTTTGGAAGAAATCAGCTATAAAGCCATTTTCAATTTCGACAACAGCCACAGGATCACCTGTAATGACATCAATGACATCATCATTGTTGGAACACGCATCGTATATTTCCTCATAATCTTCTTCGTTCCTTGGATGGACTCCGGTTGTAGACCAGCAAGTCAGATATTTCGATAATTCCGAAATACAAGCAACGACATCGGCGCAATTGCTGATGGTGGGAGTTGATTTTTCAGAGAGTTGAATACCACAGAGATGATCTAGTGAAACACCTATCTCATTGGCTAACTTGGCAGCAACATCAATGGATGGGCTTCTAGTACCTTTCTCATAGGCAGAAATCATTTGAGGACTTATACCAACAGCGTCAGCAATTTGACGCTGACTTCGACCTGCCTTCTCTCGTGCTTCACGCAGCCTCTTTCCAAAATCTAGTTGATTGTCCATAACTTTGCACCTCCATCTAAATAATACAGCTATTAGTTGAGAATGTCAACAACAACATTGAAATATTGCATGTAGTATTCTCAAAGAAGATAAAACATCTGATAGTTGATTCTGCGATAGAGGTTTGGTATAATTTCCATAGACCAACAACAATAGGCAAGCCTGCAAATAAAAAGTCAAGCCCCAAAGCGGACTTGACAGAAAGAAAAATTTGCAAGCAGTAGGTAGAAAAAAGTGCAGCACAAAAAGGCCGCCGC
>CAVLCF010000037.1:0-29562 GCA_963661735.1 bacterium
AACTCCACCGGCGCTGCCAAGGCCATCGGCCTGGTCATCCCCGAGCTGAACGGCAAGCTGATCGGCGCTGCCCAGCGTGTTCCCACTCCCACCGGCTCCACCACCATCCTGAACGCCGTTGTGAAGAAGTCCGTTACCAAGGAAGAGATCAACGCCGCCATGAAGGCTGCCGCTACTGAGTCCTTCGGCTACAACGAGGACGAGATCGTTTCCTCCGATGTCATCGGCATGCGCTTCGGCTCCCTGTTCGATGCTACCCAGACCATGGTCTGCCCCCTGGAGGGCGGCAAGACCCAGGTGCAGGTTGTTTCCTGGTACGACAACGAGAACTCCTACGTTTCTCAGATGGTCCGCACCATCAAGCACTTCGCCACTCTGCTGTAATTGAATCCCTGAAAATGACTTACGCCGCAGGCCCCCGGGCCTGCGGCGTTTCGTATAGAGCCGCGTCTCTTTTGCGGGAAAGAGCCGTCATGCCTTTTCACAGGAAGAACGGCGGAGCCGCCTGTATTCGCTGGGCGCGCAGCCGTTTTGCTCCCGAAACGCCTTTGAAAAATAGCTCATTTCCTGAAATCCGCACAAGGCGCCGATTGCCGAAATCTTTAAGTCCGTCAGAGCCAGCAGTTCCGAGGCCTTTTGAAGCCGTATCTGCCTGACGTATTGCATGGGTGAGATTCCGATTACGCCGCGAAAGCAGCGCAGACATTCATTCGCGCTGATATTCGCACTTTTCGCGATCTTCTCCAGCGTTAGCTCTTCCCCATAAAATGCCTGGATGTAACGGAGCATCGTTTTCATACGTTCCGCTTCCCGCAGCCGCTTTGCGGATGGTTTTTTCTCTGCGGAGGAATACCTTTGCAGAAGAAAAACGATTTTTGAAAGCGCCTCGCGGACTTCAAACGCAAAGCCCTCTGACTCTGCCGCACAGGCATGCCATCCGCTTTCGATGGCCTGCAAAGCTGCCGCCTCCCATTCCCGGGCACCGGAGAGAGAAACGCAGGAACGGGACGCGTCTGTGGTCAGAGGTTCCACATAGTTCAGCCACAAAATACTTTGGGTGCTGCCCTCTACAAACCGGGGATGGAACACTATGGAATGCAGACGGCATTCCTCTGCCGGATTTTCAGCCCAGACCGCATGCAGAATCCCCGCATTGATAAAGAATCCTTCCCCTTGCCGTAAGATATACTCCGTTCCGTTGACGCCAAGCCGGGCGGTGCCCCTTTCAACGGTCAGTACCTCCAGTTCTTCGTGCCAATGCCAGGAAACCGCCATTTCCCGTAAGTCGTCATGGTAACAGGCTACCGGAAACATGGCGGTCCCATGTTCCGCCATTTCCCGGCCAAGCGGATCGGTCAAAACCGGCGCGCATTTGCTCAGAGCCATCCGCCATCCTCCTTTGGTGATTTTGTTATAGAAATCGATGATTTTTTTCTAATAGAAAAGACGTATTATGTGATATTATAGCAAACACGAAGGAGGAATACAACTTGTTTTATTTGCTGCTGACCATTATCTATCTTTCTTTTATCAGCCTGGGTCTGCCGGATTCTCTTTTAGGAGCGGCGTGGCCCTCTATGTATCCGGGACTGGGCGTTCCTGTGTCCTACTCCGGGATCCTCTTCTTTATCATTTCCGCCGGTACCGTGCTTTCCAGTCTCTTAAGCGACCGCCTTACCTGCCGCCTGGGCACAGGCCGGGTAACGGCGATCAGTGTTGCCATGACGGCCGCGGCGTTGTTCGGATTTTCTGTCAGCAATTCCTTTCCTGCGCTATGCCTGTGGGCAATTCCCTATGGCCTGGGCGCTGGCAGCGTGGATGCGGCGCTGAATAACTATGTGGCGCTGCATCTGGCCAGCCGCCATATGAGCTGGCTGCACTGCATGTGGGGAATCGGCGCGTCAGCGGGACCTTATATCATGGGATTCGCCCTGGCACGGGAGGCAGGCTGGTCTATGGGGTATCGGATCATCAGCATGATCCAGCTGGTGCTGACAGCTCTGATTGTGCTCACGCTGCCGCTCTGGAAGGAAAAACACACCGCGGATGAAACGCCGGAGGCATCCTTGCCTGAACCGCTGAGACTGCTGGATGTGTTTCATATTCCGGGCGCAAGGGAGATCCTGATTACGTTTTTCTGCTATTGCGCGCTGGAGCAGACCACCGGGCTGTGGGCCAGCAGCTATCTGGTGCTCTGCAAAGGTATTTCCGCGGAGGCTGCGGCGAAATTCGCAAGCCTGTTTTTCCTGGGAATTACCCTGGGCCGGGTCCTTGCCGGATTCCTGACGTTCAAGTGGAACGACACACAGCTGGTCCGGATCGGGCAGAGTATCATTGGCGTTGGACTGCTTCTTTTGCTGCTCCCGCTGGGAGAATACACGGCGCTGGCCGGCTTGATTCTTATCGGGCTTGGCTGCGCGCCGATATACCCCAGCATTATCCATGCCACACCGGAATACTTTGGCGCCTCCCGTTCGCAGGCCATTATCGGCGTTGAAATGGCCTGCGCTTATATCGGGAACTGTCTGATGCCGCCGCTGTTCGGATGGATCGCCAGCAATGTTACGATTGCGCTGTTTCCTGTTTTCCTGCTGCTTTTGCTGCTTGTCATGCTCGTTACGCACAGAATGCTGACGAAGCAGATCAGGAAGGAGAAGCACAATGTTTGCTGATTACCATGTACATACAGAATTCAGCGATGATTCACAATACCCAATGGAGAATGTGGCTGCGGACGCAATTGCCATGGGGATGGAAGAAATCTGTTTCACCGATCATGTGGATTACGGCGTTAAGCGGGATTGGGACGATCCCCGCGGTATCCTATATCGCCGCGGCGGCCCGGGAGAGCCGGAGCGGATGCCATTGGCGAATGCAGACTATGCGCGTTATGCCATGGAGATCCGCAGGCTTCAGGACGTATACAAGGACAGGCTCGCCATAAAATTTGGCATGGAGTTTGGAATGCAGACATCCACCATTCCGCAATACAGGAAGCTTTTCTCCCGGTATCCCTTTGATTTTGTTATTCTCTCAGTCCATGAGGTAGACAACCGGGAGTTGTGGAAGCAGGACTATCAGTGGGGAAAAACCCAGCAGGCATACAATGAGGGGTACTATGAGCAGATTCTGAACCTTGTATCCGTATACCGCGACTACAGCGTATTGGGACACCTGGACCTGGTCAGCCGATACGATCGGGCCGGAAGGTATCCCGTCCAAAAGCTTTTGCCGGTCCTTTCTGAAATTCTGAAAATCGTTATTCGGGACGGAAAAGGAATTGAGGTAAACACGTCCTGCTATCGTTACGGTCTGAACGATCTGACTCCATCCATCGAGATATTGAAGCTGTACCGTCAGATGGGCGGACAGATCATTACGGTTGGAAGCGACAGTCATAAGAAAGAACATCTGGGCGCGCACATCCCGGAGGCGCAGCGTATGCTGAAGGAACTGGGATTCCAGTGGTTTTGTACCTATGAAAAAATGGAGCCGCGCTTTCAGCAGCTCTAGCATATACCGAGGGAAGGACAACAGAATCCAGCCCTTACGGCAGGTCCGTTAGGAAACCTGCGGTAAGGGCTGGATTTTACCATATTGTGTGTTTTTTCAGGCCACGCTTCCCAGACGGCAGGCATAGCCTTCGCTTTCCAGGGTGCTGCCGCTCAGCATGGCCTGCCACCAGGGTTCGGCTGCCAGATAACGGTTCAGCAGTACGTAGCAGCCATAGCCCAGCAGACCACCAAGAAAATTCATGATTACATCGTCAATATCGGCGCTGCGGCCGATGAAATACTGGAAGGTCTCAATGCCGACGGTGGTCAGCAGCACCACGCAAGCGGTGGCGGCGGGAGTGCGCAGTTTATGGGCGGCTACGGGGAGCAGCAGACCATAGGGCAGGAACATGGCGATGTTCAGCAGCAGCTGGGCGGCCATGACCCGGGGCCCGGCGGTATAGCACTCCGTGACCCAGATAAAGGGATGCAGATTCAGGTGGTACTGGGCGGGGTGGAAGGTGATGTTGGGGTAGAAAAAGAAAATGGTCAGATACAGCAGCGAGGCTACGCACAGTCCCAGCAGGCACTTTGCCAGATGGTAAAGCCCGGAACGCCGCCCGTTGAGCCGGGTGACATAGACGCCGTAGGGCACGTATGCCAGAATACAGGCAGCCGCCAGCAGGGGCAGCAGAGATGAGTAAGCAAAGCAGTATCGCAGCATTCCGAAAACCTCCTGTGTTTTGATGACAGGATTATAGCACAGAATGCTGAAATAGTCCTTAACGCCTGATTATTTGAATTTTAAGGGTTCCTTAAGTTTATAAATAATACCCGGCGTTCAGGAGCCTTTGCAAGGCGGCGTTGGCCTGCTCGTCCGTAAAGAGGGCGGTGAAGCGCTTGTCCGTGGCCAGGGCTTCCAGGCTCAGGGACAGGGCGCCTTTGGCCGCCAGAGCGTCGAATCCGTCGCTGCACCGGCTGCCGGACAGCAGATACCGGGCTGTTTTCAGGGCGTTCTCCGGCGCAACGGGCCGCATCCGAACGCCCAGCGCCAGCGCCTTTTCCCGATTGGCCGCCCAGGCGGCGATGAATTTTTCTTCCATGGGAAAACCTCCGGTTTTCTTTGAGTGATGAGGAACGCAGGAAAAATTGACAATTGACAATGAACAATTGTCAATTATTGTGTCCCTACGGGACGTATTTGAATGATTTCTGAATTGTTTCCGAAGGAAACTCCTTTTCCCCGGATCAATAGATCACGCGTATATATTTATTCCAGGCGCGCCGGATGGCGCTCTGCCCGTCCAGCGTCTGCCGGCATTCCCGGCAGTAGTCCGTCAGGGGCGTCAGCTCCATGGGGGTGAGCCTGTGCTGGCTGTAGCGGGCGCGTTCGGCCAGGGCCAGCAGAGCTTCCGGCGGTGCGGTTTCCAGAGCGCGGCTCAAGCGCTCGGCCTCCGCCCAGTACAGCAGGCAGCGGCGGTTCAGGGAGGCCCGTCTGCGGCGTTCCCGGCGGATAAGCAGCACCGTCAGCCGCCGCAGGGGCAGCAGGGTCAACAGGGGCAGCATCCACAGCCAGTGGAGCCGGGGCGCGGAAGCTCTATGCGTTCCGGACGGCCCGGATGGCCCGGACGGCGCGGTGGGTGTTGTGGCTGTAGGTTGCGCGGGGGCCGTGGTCCGGGGCTGTGTCGGGATCGTCGCCTCCTGGGCTGCGGGAGTGGGCCGGATGCCGGTGTCCGGGGCAGTGGCCTCCAGAATCTGCCAGCTGCCCAGAGCATCGTCATAGTATTCCGCCCAGGCGTGGGCCTGCAGGGAGGTGACAATGGCGGGCTGATCGGCCTGAACCTGACAGAGGAAGCCGGTGACGTACCGGGCGGGGATGCCGTTGGCCCGCAGCAGCACCGTGGCCGCCGTGGCGAAGTGGACGCAGAAGCCCCGGTCGCAGTCCTCCAGGAACCAGCGGGCAAAGTCCTCTTCCCCATCGGGCATCTGGGGAGCCCCTTTATCGTATTGGGCGGAATCGCGGACAAAATCACCGATCTGCCCCGCGATCTCCCCGGTCGAATTCCCGGGGAAGGCGTAGCCGGCTGCCCAGCTTCGGGTGGATTCCGGCAGCTGGAGACATTGCGTCAGGACTTCCTCCGAGGCGGCGCTGCCGCGGGAATACCGCGAAACGCTGTAAGAGAGTATACCGCCGGTGTTTTTCAAGGCGCCGCCGGAAAGAACGGTACCCGTATCGGGGTAGTAGGGAAGGTATAATTCGCCTTGCAGGGCAAAGGTGCGGATCTGGAGTTCTCCCAGACTGTCCCCCCAGCCCTCAAAGTTCTCCGGGGCGGCGTCCGCGTTCTCCCAGGTCATGGCGGTGTAGCGGTCAAAGCTCTGGCCCCGAAGGTACAGGGGGCCGCCTGTAGGGCTGGTGACAATGAGAATGGGCAGCTCTGCCTGCCGCGCGCCGTTCAGAGCGGCCAGATCCACCTGGGTATCCAGCTCCGGAACAGGCAGATTGGCAGCAGGAGGCGGGGAGAAACGGCGGTTTTCCAGATAGCGGACGCATTTTTCCCGCAGAGCCCGGGCGTGATCCTCGTAGCCCTGCTGGGGATTGCAATAGAAGAGAAGGCCGCACAGCGCCGCGGCGGGGACCAAAGCCATGGCGGTCAGGGTCAGCCCCTGGGCGCGGCCGTTTTTGCGGCTGCCGGAGGTCAGAAGCAGAACGAGCATTCCGCCAAGCCAGAGAAAGACCGCCCAGGCTTTGGGGGGCACATCCGTCATCAGCGCGCACAGCAGCAGGGGCGGCAGGCTGAGAAACAGTGGAAGGGCGCTGCTTTTCCGGGCCAGCACGCTGCGAAGGACGGCCAGGAGCAGAAGACTTCCGTAAACGGCAATGGGCAGCTCCACAGAACCGATGCTGTGGCCGGGGAATTCCAGATAGCCCAGGTGGTAGACGCCGTTCAGTGTCTGCGTGGTCAGCTCCAGAAAGCTTTTGATCTGGTCAATGGTTCTGGGGCGGCACAGCAGAAAGCCCAGCGCAAAGGCACAGACGCCCAGCAGGATCGGGCAACCCTTGCGCCTGGGCAGAAGCAGCAGCCCCAGGGCGGCGCTGACCAGCCAGAAAAGCAGAGGGACTGTCCGGGCAAAGGGCAGCATGTAAACGGATACCAGGGCGGCTGTGAGGCCCACAGTGACGGAGAAGGCCAGCGCCAGAGCGGTCAGGGCGGTAAGAATACGCTGCTTCATGGCGTCACCCCCAGCAGAAACTGCGGCTGTGCCTGCCCAGGCTCCGGCAGCGCGTCGTTCTCCGGCGCGGCCATGCACAGCAGATCGTCAAGAATCTGGGCAAGCGCCTTTTTGGAGGCCGCGTGCCGGATGACGGTGCCGCAGCCGGCAGCGACGCGGATCTCCAGCTCCAGATCATTGTCCAACAGATAGTTCCCCAGCCACAGCAACTGCCCCAGCACGGCGTCCGCCGCCGCGTCGGAGCCGAACAGGGTCAGGCTGATGCCGGCGGTCTGCCTGACCGGCTCCTGGGCCTCCCGGACGGTTAGGGCTCCGGTCTTGGCGGAGAGCTTCCAGTGGACGGTATTCAGGCTGTCCCCGGGACGGTAGGGCCGCAGTTCGTGGTTCTCACTGAAGCGGCTGCGGCTGGGCTTCCAACTGACGCAGCAGTCCCTGGGCAGCTCAGGCAGGACCTCCAGGGGCAGCTCCACAGGCCGGACCAGCAGTAGCATGGTGCCCCTGCGGCGGACCGGCAGGGAGAACAGACCCAGGTAGTCCGAAACCCGGGCCTTATGGATGGTCAGCCGGTAGCCGCCGCCGTAGGCAGGGGAGAAGCCGTTTGCTTCCTCATAGTTCGTGATCTGCCCCGTGCGGATATTCCGCAGCTGGATTTTTCCGTGAAAGGGCGGCATGGGCCAGCGGCAGCTGCCCAGAAGCAGAAAGCTGCCGGTTTCTCCCGGACGCAGACGATTCGGCCCAGTGACAGTCAGGGAGAAGCTGCAAAGAGCCGGAAGGGTCAGCAGCAGGGAAAGCCAGGGCAGGATCGCCAGAGTCAGCAGCAGCACCCAGCCCAGCCAGCTGCCGCTGAGCAGATACCACAGCCCGCAGCCCAGCAGCCCCAGCAGATAGCATACCCGCCGCATCAGCGTAGCCTGGGGGCGGGGGTGGCGTCCAGAATGACTTTCAGGACCTGCTGGGCGGTTTTTCCCTGGCTCTCCGCCTTGGAGGAGAGCTGCACCCGGTGGGAAAGGGTGGGCAGGAAAACCTCTTTCACGTCTCCCGGCACCACATAGTCCCTGCCCCGAAGCTGGGCGATGGCCTTTGCCATGGCGGCCATGGACAGGCTGGCCCGGGGACTGGCTCCGCGGCTGAGCATATCCGAACTCCGGGTGGCGGCGCTGAGGGACACCAGGTAGTCAATAACGCTGTCGCTTAAGTAGGTTTCGGCCACAAGGGCCTGCAAATTCAGCAGGTGCTGCCTTGTCAGTACCGGACGGACCTGCTCCAGGGGATTGCCGCCCTGCCGGTTTTTGATCATGGCGGCCTCATCCTTCGGGGCGGGATAGCCCAGAGTCAGGCGCAGGGTGAAGCGGTCTACCTGACTGTCGGGCAGCAGCTGGGTTCCGGCGGCTCCAGTGGGATTCTGGGTGGCGATGACCACGAAGGGCCGGGGCAGGGGATGGCTGATGCCGTCCACCGTGACCTGCCCCTCCTCCATGGCCTCAAGCAGGGCGGACTGGGTCCGGGAGGTGGCCCGGTTCAGTTCGTCCGCCAGGAAGAGATTGCACAGGATCCCGCCGGGGCGGTATTCCATGCCGCCCCGGGGGTCCGGCACGGAGTAGCCGGTCACGTCCGAGGGCAGCACATCCGGCGTAAACTGAATGCGCCCGTATTCCAGATCCAGTGCCCGGGCAAAGGACAGAGCCATGGTGGTTTTGCCAACGCCGGGAATATCCTCCAGGAGAATGTGTCCTCCGGAGAGAATGGCGGCCAAAGCCCACAGAAGGGCCTCGTCCTTTCCGACAACGACCTGCCGGACCTGGTCCAGAATCTGCTGGACGCTGACAACAATTTCACTTTCACGCGTGGGCATGGAATGGCCTCCTTTTTTGAGTTGTACGCAAATTGTGAATTGCGGAACAAATTGACAATTGACAATTGACAGTTGACAATGAAGGAGTTTCCTTCGGAAACAATTCAAATATGTCCCGCAGGGACACCATAATTGTCAATGCGAATCAATAGTTGAAAGCCTGTGGTAGTCAGGTAACTCAAGAAACTACTTTGGGGTCAAGCAGAGATGAAAGTTGAACGTATACCATGAAAGCGGAAACCCCAAGCCTTCCCCTGGGAGGGGAAGGTGGCCCGCAGGCCGGATGAGGTTGAGGCTGGAGGAATAAAACGGAGGCGGTATATAACTCGAAGTCTCGACTTCATCCGCCTCGCTTCGCTCGGCACCTTCGCGTTTTAATGTGTGATTGCCACAGGCAATCATTTCATTCAATTCGCTGCGCGACGCACCGCCCTCCCAGGGGAAGGCTTGACTCTCGCCCATCAGATTTCCTGTTTCTCCAAGACCCATAAGGTTTTCGATTTTACATACAAGGGCAGCTTTTAACTCTTGATTCGCATTGTCAATTGTCCATTCATTTGTTCCCTATTATACCTTCTCTTCCCCGGAAAAACAAGTCGAAGTGAAAAAGCTCCCTGTGAACGCTTGGCTCACAGGGAGTGTTCTTTAGTTACGGGGTTCCCATTTCGCGTACAGGGTCATGGACTGCTGGACGGGGGCGCTTTCCAGGTCCCATTCATAAGCGCAGTCCTTATCCTGATACCATCCGGCGAAGGTGAAGCCCTCCCGGGTGGGCGGCTCGGGGATATCCACCAGCTCGCCGTACATATGCTTCTGGGCCTCTACGGGGGTGCCGCCCAGGCTGTCAAAGCTGACGGTATAGCCCCGGTTCCGCATACCGAGAAGCAGAACTAGCACCAGCGCGATAAAGCCGATCACAATGACGGTGTCCAGAACCTTTACGGGGATTTTGACCTTTCCGTAGAGGCCCCGGAGCTGTGGCTCTTTGCGGGGTTCGTCCATTGCTTACTTCCGGACCAGGTATTTGCGCATATCGATGGAGCAGGCGATCAAAATAATCAGACCCTTGACGATATACAGGTAGTTGGCGTCCACGGACAGAAAGTTCAGACCGGCGAAGATGATCTGAAGCAGCAGAACGCCGATGATGGCGCCGCTGACCTTGCCGATGCCGCCGACAAAGGAAATACCGCCGATGACGCAGGCCGCGATGGCGTCCGCCTCGTAGTTCAGACCGGTGGTGGCGTTGACGGAGGAGATACGGGCGGCATCCATAAAGCCGGTGATGCCGTAAAGCATGCCGGCCATGACGAACACCAGAATAATGGTCTTGGTAACGTTGACGCCGGAAACGTTGGCTGCTTCCTCGTTGGAGCCTACGGCGTACATGTTTTTGCCGAAAGCGGTCTTATTCCAGATCACCCAGACGATGGCGGTGATGACGGCAGAGTACAGCACATAGCGGGGGACGGTCACGGGGCCGCTGCTGGTCTGCAGGGTGAACAGAGGCTTGATAATCAGATTCCGGTAGGTCTCGCTCATGCCGGACAGGGTCTGGCCGCTGTTGGTGCCCAGCTGCATGAACAGCAGCACCAGGCCGTAGACGATCAGCTGGGTGGACAGGGTGACAATGAAGGGGTGCAGCTTGAACTTTGCCATGAAGAAGCCGTTGACAAAGCCGACCAGGGCACAGGCAACCAGCACGCACAGCAGGACCACGGGGATGGGCATAACCTGAAGACCCGGGAACAGCTTATTGGTGGTCAGCTGCAGACCGGCGGAGATACAGGCGGCCAGACCCACCTGACGGCCGGCGGAAATATCGGTACCGGCCAGGATGATACAGCCGCCGACGCCCAGAGCGATGGGCAGCTTGGCCGCGGTCAGACTGATGATGTTCACGAGAGAGGGGACGCTCAGGAATCTGGGATTCTTGATGGCGACATAAATGATTACCAGAGCGATGATGATGAACATGGCGTTGTTCATGATCCCGTCGAAAATGGCCCGTCTCCGGTCGGCGGGGGTCATGGCTTTCAAGGCCTCCATTTTGGAGGGCTTGTGTTCTTTCAGTTTGGTCACGTTGGGTTCCTCCTTATACGTACTTTGCGGCAAGGGTCATGATTTCTTCCTGGGTGGTGTTCTTCGCGTCCACTTCACCGGCAAGCCTGCCGCCGGACATAACCAGGATCCGGTCGCAGACGCCCAGAAGCTCGGGCATTTCGGAGGAAACCATCAGAACTGTCTTGCCCTCGTTGGCAAGATTCAGAATCAGCTGGTAGATCTCGTATTTCGCACCCACGTCAATGCCGCGGGTGGGTTCATCCAGCAGCAGGACCTCCGGCTCAGTAAGCAGCCAGCGGCCGATGATGACCTTCTGCTGGTTGCCGCCGGACAGGCTGCGGATCTGCGTCTCCTGACTGGGCGTCTTGGTACGCATGGCGTCGATGTAGCGCTGGGTATCGTCGATCTGGCTCTTGGTGCTCAGGAACGGACCGAATTTCTTATGCCGCTTCAGGCTGGAAATCACGGTATTTTCCCGGATGCTCCGGACGCCGAAAATACCGGTGGCCCGGCGTTCCTCCGTCAGCAGGGCAAAGCCGTTTTTGATGGATTCGCCGGAGCTGCGGTTCTTGCAGGGCTTGCCGCCTAGGGTGATGGTGCCCTCTTTCCGGGTGCGGATGCCGAAGATGCTCTCCAGAACCTCCGTCCGGCCGGAGGAATCCAGGCCGGCCAGACCCAGCACCTCGCCCCGTTTGGCTTCAAAGGACACGTCCTTCAGCTGATTGTACATTCCGGTCAGGTGCTCTACCTTCAGATAGGTTTCCCCGGGGACGTTGGTCTTGGGGGGAAACTGATTGGTCAGCTCGCGGCCCACCATGAGCTTGATGATGTCGCCCATCTCCAGCTCGGCGGCGGGACGGGTGGCGACCCACTGGCCGTCGCGCATAACGGTGATATCGTCGGAGATCCGCTTGATCTCGGCCATTTTGTGGGAGATATAGATAATACCGCAGCCCCGGTCCCGCAGCATGTTGATGATCTTGAACAGGTGCTCCACCTCGGTCTCCGTCAGGGAGGAGGTGGGCTCGTCAAATACGATCACTTTGGCGTTGAAGGAGACGGCTTTCGCGATCTCCACCATCTGCCGCTGGGAAACGGGCATGGTACTCATAATCGTTTTGGGGTTGACATGGATGCCCAGGTCGTTGAAAACCTCCATGGTGGCATCGTACATCTTTTTCTCGCTGGTGAAGGGGCCGGTCGTGGGGAAACGGCCCAACCACATGTTGTCCATGACGTTGCGCTTCAGTGCCTGGTTCAGTTCCTGGTGCACCATGGCAACGCCATGCTCCAAAGCTTCCTTGGAGTTTTTGAAGTTGACCTCCTGGCCCTCCAGATAGATATGGCCGGCGTCCTTGCTATAAACGCCGAAGAGGCATTTCATCAGGGTGGATTTGCCGGCGCCGTTTTCACCCATCAGCGCGTGGACCGTACCGGCGCGCACCGTCAGGTTGACACCGTCCAGGGCCTTGACACCGGGAAATTCCTTGGTGATGCCCTCCATCCGCAGCAGGACGGTCTCGTTGTTCTTATCCAAATTGTTCGCCTCCTGATTTGGGGTACGTCTCCCCTGCGCAGAGCCGCGGGAAAACGTTCAGGCAGCTTTTCGTCTGCTTGACTGCCTATCTGAAAAAGCAGCCGCGCCGAAGCGCGGCTGCCTGCATGGAAAAATTATTCGCCGGTGTAGGAAGAGTAGGGGATGTTCACACGCCAGGTGCCCACCACATTGGCGGAATCGATGCCGTCGAAGGTAGCCTTGCCGGCGGCCAGGTTCTGGGTGATGGTGGAGATGGCCTCGGCCATGCCAACGGCATCCTGCTTGATGGTGCCGGTCATGGAACCGTCGGCGATCTTTTCCTTGGCGGCGTCGGTGGCGTCAACGCCGAATACGGGGATGGTCTTGCCGGTGCCGTTGTTGTAGCCGGCAGCCTGCAGGGCGGCAATAGCGCCCAGAGCCATGTCGTCGTTGTTGGCGATGACCAGCTCGATCATGTTGTTGTTGGCCTCGGAGTACTGCGCCAGAATGGTCTGCATGTAGTCCTGACCCTGCGCGGCGGACCAGGCGCCGTTCTGGTCGACCAGGTACTTGGAGGTGTTGTTGGCATCATAGAAGCTCAGCTGGGGCTTGCCGGCGGCAGTCAGAACGGCATCGGCATCCTCAACACCGTACTGGGTACGGGCATCGGCCTCAGCGTTGCCTTCCTGGCCCTTGAACATAACGTAGGAGATAACGCCGTCGCCGTTCAGGTCGAGGGCATCATAGTTGGCGATCAGGTAGTCGCCGATCATCTTGCCCTGCATGTGGCCGGCCTGGGTGTAGTCGGTGCCGACGTAAGCGGCCTTGTCATAAGCGGAGACGATCTCTTCGGAAACGGAGCGGTTAAAGAACACCAGAGGGGTGTTGGCGTTCTTGGCCATATCAACAATGGCCTGGGTGGCGTCGTCAGAGCTGGCGTCAACGATGTTGACCACCAGGACGGAAGCGCCCTTGGTAATAGCGGTCTGAATCTGCTCGGTCTGGGTGGTCTGGCTGCCGTTGGCATCATAGTCCTGATACTTGACGCCGGCATTGGTCAGAGCACTGTTCAGAGCGGCGCGGACGCTGGACAGGTAGGTATCACCGAAGGTGTACCAGAACACGGCAACTTCGCCGTCGTTCTTGCCGGAATTGCCGGAGCTGCCGCAGGCAGCCAGGCTCAGGGCCATGGTCAGAACCAGGACCAGCGCGATGAACTTTTTCATGATAGTTCCTCCTAAAACTGCATTCCTTTCCCCGTTTCGGGAAAAGGTGTGATTGCCCCGGGAAATGAGAAGTTTTTCTCTTCCCTGTGACATAAAAACTATATCACCATTTAACATTTTTGTAAAGATGTCTCCGGAATTTCGTGAAATAGCTGAATTTACTTGCTATTTTTTTGTCAACGTTGCACAATTGACTTTTGGGACTTATAAGGGCTGTGTCGAAAATGGTAAATTATGGGAAACGGGAATCTGCCATTTTCAACAAAAAGCCCCGGCAAAACGCCGGGGCGAAGGGGATGATGAATTGTCAATTGCCCATTATCAATTTGCTTTACAGCATCACCCGGAACCGCAGAACATGGTCCTCTTCCCCGGAGATCCGGTAAGCCCGCTCCACGTCCGTGCCCCAGCTGTCGATGCCGCCGACGCCCCGCATGCGGGATGCCAGCGTCACAACGGTGCGGCAGTGGCCGGGAAGCTCCCAGACGTGCTGGGCCTCCTGGAGCTGGGCGGGTGTATAGGGAATGGCGGAGAAGAAGAAGGGTTCGCCCGCCTTTTCCAGGGTCAGGGCGCTGCCGTCCATGAACAGCTCCGCCGAGCAGGTAAAGCTGTGGCCGCCGCACTCCTGGGGCACCAGATAATCCGGCACATGAGGCGTCTCCGTATGGCGGCCAAAGCTGCCGCCCTTGTATCGGTCCGGGTAGGTTTCGCCGGACCAGCCCACCCAGGCAGTTTCCTCTACGGGCTTGGGGGTTGAGAACCGCAAGCCGAACAGGGGCAGCTCCGGAGCGCTCTTAAAGCCGCGATAGCGGGCCTCCACCGTAAGGACACCCTGCCGCTCCACCCGGTAGGCGATCTCCGAGAAATAGCCCGGCAGAACATCCGCTTCAAAGCGGTAGGTGATGGTGAAAGCGTCTGCCCCGTTTTCCGCTTCCCAGCCGGTACACTTCTGCCAGAGGTCCACGGCGTTCCAGGCGGCGCTCCTTTCCGGGAAGCCGCAGCCCAGATCATTCTCCGTAGGGGCCCGCCACAGAGCGGGCTTCGGCGCCCGCCACAGCCACTCCCGGCCGCCGGAAACCAGGCTTACAGGGCCGCCGTGCAGCTTGGAGAAGAGAATCTCAAAGTTCTCCCCCCGAACGCCCCAGGCGCCGTCGCCGTTGGTAACGGCAAGCGCCCGGCTATAGCCGGGGACGGGCAGGGGCTTCACGGCCCGGCGCGCCTGATCGTTGCGTTCGTCCCAGCGTTCCCGTTTGTCCTTGGGAAGATACCAGTAGCGAACCTCCTGCATGCAGGGTTTCTCCCGGCCGTCGGCGGTGACGATGCCGTTGCCGCTGAAGCCATAGTCGCTCTGGCGTTCCTCAAAGTCGCCGCCATAGCCCAGGGATTCCGTCTCCAGGGCGTTTTTCTGCCAGAGAGCCTGGTCCATATAGTCCCAGATAAAGCCGCCCTGGTACATGGGGAATTCCTCGCCCAGACGGATGTAGCTCTCCATACCCCCCAGGGAGTTGCCCATGTCATGCATGTACTCGCAGAGCAAGAAAGGCTTCTGAGGGTCGTTTTCCAGGTATTCCCGGATCTCCCAGGGGGCGGCATACATCCGGCTTTCCACATCGGAACAGCCGCTCCACTCCCGGCACCAGCTGCAGCCTTCATAGTGGACGACTCTGCCGGGATCCTGCGCCCGGAAGAAATTCGCCATGTCCAGAATGTCCTGACCGCCGAAGCTCTCGTTGCCGCAGGACCAGAAGAGAATGGAAACATGGTTTTTGTCCCGCTGGAACATGGAGTTGGCCCGGTCCAGCACGCAGTCCCGCCACTCCGGGCGGCTGCCGGGGATATTCCAGCTGGGATCCACGCCGCCGTTTCCAAGAGCGTCCTTCTGCCAGGAGCCGTGGGTTTCCAGATTGGTTTCGTCCATCATGTAGATCCCGTTCCGGTCGCACATTTCATACCATTCCGTCCGGTTGGGATAGTGGCAGGTCCGCACGGCGTTGATATTGTTGGCGCGGAACATGGCCATGGCGGCGTCCATGTCCTTTTCCGTAATGCAGCGGCCGCCGGTGGGACTCCATTCGTGGCGGTTGACGCCGTTCAGCATGAGTCGTTCCCCGTTGAGGAGCATCAGCTTATCCTTGATCTCGAAACGGCGGAAGCCGATGCCGTAGGCGGTGCAGCTGCCGTCCTCCATGGCCAGAACGGCCCGGTACAGCTCCGGATGGTCGTGATCCCATTTCCGGATACCGGGAAGAACAAGCTCCCGGGACCAGAAGTATCCGCCGCGCTCTTCCAGGGGCAGCTCGCTGTCGAAGATCCCGCCGTCCTCCGGG
Source organism: bacterium (assembly GCA_963661735.1). Classification (GTDB taxonomy): domain Bacteria; phylum Bacillota; class Clostridia; order Oscillospirales; family Oscillospiraceae; genus Faecousia. The sequence goes on from CAVLCF010000037.1 coordinate 15,711, forward strand.
TGGGTCAGGAAAAGATGTACGCCGGGCGCGGCGGTTTCCGCAAATTTTATCCGCAGCCGCAGGCGGCCGGTCCGCCCATCCGGGTCCAGGCTCGTATTCAGCCACAGGTCCTCAATATAGCAGGTGGTTATCGCATAAAGGTAGACGCTGCGGAAGATGCCGCTGAAGCTGAAGAAATCCTGATCCTCCAGCCAGGCGGCGCTGCTGCGCTTATAGACCTCTACGCAGAGCCGGTTGCCGGTGGGGTGGATGTAGGGGGACAGGTCGAATTCCGAGGGCGTAAAGCTGTCCTCACTGTAGCCCACAAAATGGCCGTTGAGCCACAGGTACATGGCCTGCTCCACACCCTGGAAGCTGATGCGGACCGGGTGCCCCAGAAGCGTTTCGTCCAGATCAAAATAGGTGACATAACTCCCAACGGGGTTGTGCTGCCAGTCGATATGGGGAGGCCGCAGCTCCGCGTGGCCGTCCCAGTCGTAGAGCTTGTTGATATACTGTATCTGACCGCAGCCCTGGGTCTCCATGTGGCCGGGAACCTGAATCGTTTCAAAGTCCGAATCGTCAAAGTCCGGCTTCCAGAACCCGACGGGGCGGCTTTCCGGATTTTCACTCCAGCGGAAGCGCCAGATCCCATCCAGGCTCTGCCGCAGAGAGGTTTTTCCGGCGGCATATTCCTGCATATTCAGGTAGGTCACATGGTCGGAGTGGGCGTCCAGCCGGTTTACACGGAATACGGTGGGATCCTCCAGCCAGGAAAGCTTCGGTTCCATAGAGTGCGCTCCTTTCATTCCGCATGCCGGCTTGTGCGGCAAAAGACCGCGGCCGGACAGGGTAACGGGAATTTGCTGTCAATTTAGCGCAAAGATATGGAAATGTCAAGCTCTATTTGGGGGGACATTCCGGCGGCACCTGTGCCAGAACAGCGAAAGGCCGCCGCGAAAGAATGCGGCGGCCTGATGCTTGCCGGGTCATTTCCGGCTTTCGTCGAAGGAAAGGGGACCTTCTTGGACCAGCAGTTGGGTAACGCCGCTGTCGTCCAGGTAGACATCCCGGTATTCCAGGGTGGACTGATAGTCCACATAGGACTTGAAGGTCACCCGCCACATGCGGCTTGCCTCGTCCCGGGCGACGGCCACGGAGAGATAGTCCTTCAGCTGGGGATATTCCAGCAGGGCCCGCCTTGCCGCGTCCACAGGGCCGGACAGGGTGACGAGATCGTTGTTCACAAAGCCGCTGTCCTGGTGGTCAAACTCTGCGGAGGCATACTTGGCCTTGGCCGCGTTCCAGTCAAAGGTATCCTCATAGAGATCTTGGATGCTCGCCGAAATGGCGGCGTTGACTTCTTCTGCGGTGTCCGGGAAGAGTTCAAGAGTTGCCGTAAAGCCGTCCAGACCCTCGGAATGGCTCTCGTGGACGATTTTAGTCAGGTTTCCGCTGCCGTCGAAGGTGAATTTCAGCACACGGTAATCCGTGGGATCCGACCAGTAGGCGTGGAAGACGACGCTGTCCGGACTGATCCGGCAGTCGGAACCGGAGAAGTCGATGACTTGATTGCCCTGTTCAAAGAAGCTCAGATACAGGCTGTCCTTTACGCTGTAAAGGTTCCAGCCGTTTTCGCTGGCATCCAGCGTGCTGAGGCCCAGCCCCAGAACCTTCCCGGCGGGATCCATGGGGTTCGCCGGAACACTTTCGTAGCCCACGCCGTCAATGCGGGTGGCCACATGGGTGTAGGCGGCGATGGTCTCGGCGTCGGCGCCTACGGTGTAGTAGGTGCTCTGCCGCCGGGCGGTGAAATTGCCGTTATTCCACCAGACCTCCTCGGAGCCGTCCGTGGTGAAGGCCTTGTAGTGGAGCGCCGTTCGGGATTTCAGGGCTTCCAGGGCGGCAAAGCACCGGTCTGCGGCGGCCTGTTCCTCCTCTGTGGAAGCGGCATTGGCGTAGATCGTAAATTCCGCGTAGCCTGTGCAGCTTTTGACGGCTGTATTGTTGGTGAAGGTTTTCCCCATGCGGTAGGTGCCGCCAGGCAGGGGGCCGTAGAGGTCGCTCCACCGGATGTAAATGGAGGTATACTGATCACGGCCCAGCACATAGCTGGCGTCCTCCCAGGAGGGTTCGCCCTGAATGGTGGGAAGCGCTTCCCAACCGGAAGCGGTCTTCTTTTCCAGCCAGTATCCGGCATCTGTGGTGACCGTATTGTCACAGCCGTCCTCTTGGATAAACCAGATATCCGCCCCGGAGGCGTCCAGGCGGTCTGGCCGGACCTGGAAATCAACACTCCATTGCCGCATCAGAGCTTCGTCCTCTGTCCGGAAAGCCGCGTCGCCCACCGCCTCGGCGGCGGTGATGTGCCGCTTCGCTTCGGAAAGAGCCAGAAGACCGTCAGCAATATTGAGCTGCCCCAGGCTGAACGTATCGCCGCCGCGCCAATGGGCGTTGGAGACCTGAATGCTGCGCAGTTTTCCGTCCGGGGACAGATAGGCCGTCACAGGCCGGGCAACGGTCTGGCCCTGTTCGCCCGCGGACTGGGCGGTAAAGGTCAGCTTTTCACCGGAACCGTCCGCAAGGGCTTCCCGGTGGAGATCAAACAGTTCCTGGCCTGTAAAGTCCAGCATGGAAAGCAGGGAGGACAGCATATCGTCCGGTTCCTCCGTGGGGATCCAGGCCCCGGAGCCTGTCGGGACGTAGGTGTAGCTCTCTCCGTCCGCCACCATGCGGCCCTCCTGGCTGCTGCCCGCGGGGCTCCACCAGAGGGTATCGCTGCCGTCTTTGACGAAATGGGCCTGCCAGCCCACGCCGCCGGCATAGGTCCTGTCGCAGAAGAACAGATAGTATTGGTCGGTATCCAGCAGGGCGTCCAGACCGTCGGAGATCTGTCTGACCACTTGATCGGCCTCCGACAGGGCGGCGTCTGTCAGAGAAGCATTTTGGGTTTCAGCATCGGTGCTTTCCGACGTTTTCGGATCCGTCAGCAGACACACCGCCACGAACAGCACGGCGATCACTGCCAGCAGACTGAACCAGAAGCTGGGGCGGCGGTAGCGCAGTACCTGCTTGATCCGGCGCTTCACGCTGACCTCTCCGAAGGCCACGGGACAGGCGGCAAAATGGGCCTGCCGGGCAGAGCATTGCAGCAGGGCAGAGGCGTAGCGCTTCCGCTCCTCCAGCTCCATGAACTGCACCACCCGTTCGTCGCAGGCCAGCTCGATGTCTTTGCACAGCAGAATATAGGCCAGCCACACCAGAGGATTGAACCAGTGAATGGACAGGGCCAGAAAGTCGATCATCTTGAACCAGTGGTCTCCCTTTTCCAGATGGGTGCGCTCGTGGGCCAGGATGTGCTTCCGGACTGTGGGGGAAAGCCCCGCCGGAATATAGATCTTCGGGCGGATAAAGCCCAGAATAAAGGCGGTATCGATCTGCCCGCTCTCCCAGCCGCCGGGGATCTTTACGGCGTCCCGGACCTTGCGCCGCAGGCGCAGGTAGGCATAAACGGTGTATACACCGAAAAGCAGCGCCACACCCAGCCAGAGATAGGGGAGCGCGGTCTTCCGGGAGAAAGCCGCTTTTGGAACGGCGGGGGATACGGGGGAATCGGCTGCGGGTTCGGCAGACGCAGGCCGTGCCGTTTCGGGCTGGGTCATCTGTTCACTTAGCTGAGCGAGTGCCTCTCTTGGTGCGGTTTCCGCAGGCGCGGCCTCCGAGAAAAAGGCCGCGGGCTGACTTGCCTGGGGCATGGGCTGTAAGCTCAGGCTGCTCTGCAGCTCAATGGGCATCAGAAGCCGCAGTCCTGCCAGCAGCCAGAGAAAGCAGATGTATTTCCAGGGCGCTTTCCCCAGCAGTGGCCGCAAAAGCAGCACGGCCAGGATCATGATGCTGCCGTGGAAACTGGCGGTCAGGACATTGGAAAACAGGGAAGACATGAAATCATCTCCTATCTGTAAAAATCACTCCTCGTAGCTGTCGATCATGGCCTGCAGCTGCTCGACCTCCTGCCGGGACAGCTTTTTGGTTTTGGAGAAGGCAGCAATAAAGGCAGGCATGGAGCCCTGGAAGGTCTCCTCCACCATCTCATTCAGCCGGGAGGTCTGAGCCTCCTCCTTGGAGATCAGGGCGGAGACGATGGTGTTCTCGTTCTTTAGAACGCCCCGGTCAGACAGCCGCCGGATGACTGTATAGGTGGTGGCCTTGCTCCAGCCCAGCTTCTCCCGGCACAGCTCCACCAGCTTCCCGGAGGGAATGGGCTCGTGCTCCCACAGAATCAGACAGAAACGGTATTCACTTTCAAAAATCTTGGGTGCGTCCATAGTAATTGCTCCTTTAGTCTAATTGGTTAAACTGGGTATGCATACAGTTTAATGCATTAGACTGAAAATGTCAAGTACTTTTTGGGGCAAAACAAAACCACCCCGCCGGGAGGCGAGGTGGTTCTGATCCTATGTTGTTCTGATGCAAAAGTGCCCCGGAATCCCTTATTTCTCCAGAATCACCGGGCACTGGGCGGTGACGGTGGTTTTGATGAGCCTGGCGGCGTCCTCGGGGGAGAGGAGCAGCTGTTCACCGGAAGTCATATTCTTTACGGAGCACAGGCCTTTTTCCAGTTCATCCTCGCCCAGCAGTACGGCAAAGGGAACCCCCAGCTTGTTGGCGTAGGCCATTTTCTGCTTGAATTTCTTCTGCTCGCCGTAGAGCTGTACCCGCAGGCCGGAGGCGCGGAGGGTTTCCGCCAGGGCAATGGCCGGGGCCATATCGGCGGTCATGGGCAGCACCAGGGCGTCGGCAGGGGCGGAGGGCAGAGCGGGGTTCAGCAGACCCTGCTCGTCCAGAATGTAGAAGAGCCTGGTCAGTCCAATGGAGATGCCCACGCCGGGCAGAGGCTTGTCAATGTAGTAGCCAGCCAGATTGTCGTACCGGCCGCCGGAACAGACGGAGCCGATCTCCGGATGATCCAGCAGGGTGGTTTCGTAAACGGTGCCGGTGTAGTAGTCCAGGCCCCGGGCAATGGTCAGGTCTACAGCGAAATTCTCCTCGGGGACGCCAAAGGCGGCCAGGTTGGCGGTAACGGCCTTCAGTTCGGCCAGACCCGCGTCAAAGAGTTCGCTCTTTCCGGTGTAGCCCTCCAGAGCCGCGATGACTTGGGCGTTGGTGCCCCGGATGGCGATGAAGCGGAGAATGTCCTCCGCCTGGGCGTCGGAAAGGCCGCAGTCCTCCAGCAGGATGACCTTCACCTTGTCGGGTCCGATCTTATCCAGCTTGTCCACGGTGCGCATGATGTCGCCGCTCTTGTCCGCCAGGCCCAGCATGTCGTAGAAGCCGGAGAGGATCTTCCGGTTGTTTACCCGGATCTGGAACCGGGTCAGGCCGAAGCCCCGGAATACTTTATAGATAATGGCGGGAATCTCGGCCTCGTTCAGAATATCCAGCTTGCCGTCGCCAATGATATCAATATCCGCCTGGTAGAATTCCCGGAACCGGCCTCTCTGGGCACGTTCGCCCCGGTAGACCTTGCCGATCTGGAACCGGCGGAAGGGAAAGGCCAATTCGTTATAGTGCAGGGCCACGTATTTGGCAAGAGGTACCGTCAGGTCGAACCGCAGGGCCAGGTCGCTGTCGCCTTTGGTGAAGCGGTAGATCTGCTTTTCGGTTTCGCCGCCGCCCTTGGCGAGTAAAATCTGGGCGTCCTCAATGACGGGGGTATCCAGAGGGGCGAAGCCATAGGAGGCATAGGTCTCCCGGAGAATCCGCATCATTTTCTCCAGCTTGATCTGCTTGTCCGGAAGCAGCTCCATAAAGCCGGACAGGGTGCGGGGCTTGATAATATCCATAAATGCGTTCCTTTCTAAAAAAGACTGTCATTGCGCCGCAATGCGCACACCGTCGTGGCCCCCCGGTTCTTTCAAGCGGTTTGAAAATCCGGGGGATTGTGCTCCGAAGAGAATCCCCTTGGGAGACCACACCGGTGTGCGCACCGGTTCGCAATGACACTACGATACTTCTCAGAACTTCGTTTTGCTGTGGACCATTTCACGCCAGTCGAGGTCGCCCCGCTGTAGGCCCAGAATGAACATTTCAGCGGAGGCCAGGTTGGTGGCGATGGGTACGTTCTGCTTGTCGCAGTGGCGGATGGTCTCGATCATCTGGGCATCGTCCCAGGGGTCCGTGGTGTTGGGGTCGGTGAAGAGCAGCACCAGGTCGATCTCGTTGTAGGCAATGCGGGCGTTGATCTGCTGGTGGCCGCCCTGCTTATGGGACAGCAGCAGGGTAATGGGCAGACCCGTATTGTCCGCAATCAGCCGGCCGGTTGTGGCGGTGGCATAGAGGCTATGCTTTTGAAGGACGCTCTTATAGGCCGTGCAGAACTGTACCATCAGTTCCTTTTTCTTGTCATGGGCCAAAAACGCGATATTCATACAGGTCACTCCTTATCTCCGCCGTGAGCGGATATCTATTTATAGTTTGATGGGGGTAGAGATGCCCTCCAGCCGGCTGACGATCCGGCGGAAAGCCCGGGCGGCGGGACAGCGCCTGGCATAGAGCAGCAGGGGTCTGCCGAAGGCCGCGGCCAGCGTAATATTGGGATCCTCGGGGACCACACCGGCCAAAGGGGTGCCGGTGGTATCCATAATGTCGTCAATGGTCAGCCGGACGGTGGAGAGCATTTCCTCGTCCACCCGGTTGACAATGAGCCGGACGCTCCTTTTCCCCTCCAGCTCCAGAAGATCGCTGACCCGGGCGGCGTCCCGCACGGCGGCAGGGCCGGAGCCTGTCACCAGAAGGAACCGGTCCGTCCAGCTGCTTGTGAGCCGGAAACCGGCGTCCACCCCGGCGGGGGCGTCCAGGAATACGAAGTCGAAGCGCGCCCGGGCATCCAGCAGCATTTTTCCGAAGGTTTCCCGGGAAATATCCTCTATGGGGGTATTCATGGGGGCCGTCAGGAAAAAGAGCGTTTCATATTTCGGGTGGCGGCAGGCGTCCTCCAGACTGTAGCCGCCCTGGCAGACATCCAGAAAGGAAAGGGCGCCGCAGTCGGACATGCCCAGGGAGATATCCAGATTCCGGAGACCCACATCGCAGTCAATGCAGAGTACTTTTTTCCCCTGCTCGGCCAGCGCCGCGGCAAGCCCGGCGCAGACGGAGGTTTTGCCGGTACCGCCCTTGCCGGAGACAATGGCGTACACTTCGCCCACGCACTTCTCCCCCTAATACAGTTTGACTCCATTATAAAGCCAAAACGCACAAAAATCAATAGGAAAAATGGCTTTGGAGAAAACCTTTTCATCAGATTGCATAAATTTCTCTGATAGCGTCAAAGGGAGTATTTGCAAAAAAATGGTTGCGCGGGCGGAAGATATGAGCTATAATAAAAGCGAAAAATTGGGCTTCGGCCCATAAATTGGAGGAGATTTTTCATGTTCAATGCAATGATTGAAACTCTGAAGGCTAATCCCCGGAAGATCGTCTTTACTGAGGGCCACGATGCCCGTATCCTGGAAGCCACTTCCCGCCTGGTCGCGGGCGGCTTTCTGACCCCTATCCTCATCGGCAATGTGGAAGAGGTCAAGGCCAACGCTGCCAAGGGCGGCTTCAACATTGAGGGCGTTGAGATCATCGATCCCGTCACCTATCCCGAGATGGACAAGATGGTGGACAAGATGGTGGAGCTCCGCAAGGGCAAAATGACTCCCGAGGACTGCCGCAAGGCGCTTTCCAAGGGTAACTACTTCGGCACCATGCTGGTGAAGATGGGCTATGCCGACTCCCTGCTGGGCGGCGCAACCTACTCCACCGCCGATACCGTCCGTCCCGCTCTGCAGCTGGTGAAAACCAAGAAGGGCGCCCATCTGGTGTCCTCCTGCTTCATCCTGGTCCGGGGCGAGGAGAAGCTGGCCATGGGCGACTGCGCCATTAACCTGAGCTATGAGGATTCCGTGGACAAAGAGGGCAACGTGACCCTGACCGCCGCCCAGAAGCTGGCGGAGGTGGCCATTGAGTCTGCCCGCACCGCCAAGGTTTTCGGCATTGACCCCAAGGTAGCCATGCTGAGCTTCTCTACCAACGGCTCCGGCAAGGGCGGCACCGTCAAGCTGAGCCATGACGCCACCATCGTGGCCAAGGAAATGGCCCCCGATCTGGCAATCGACGGCGAGATGCAGTTCGACGCCGCTGTGGCTCCTGAAGTGGGCCAGTTGAAGTTCCCCGGCTCCCCTGTGGCCGGCCACGCCAACACCTTCATCTTCCCCAACATTGAGGCAGGCAACATCGGCTACAAGATCGCCCAGCGTCTGGGCGGCTTCGAGGCCTACGGCCCCATCCTGCAGGGCCTGGCCGCCCCCATCAACGACCTGTCCCGCGGCTGCAACGCCGACGAGGTCTACAAGATGGCCATCATCACTGCCGCAATGGTGTAAGCTATAAGTCAACTCCATACAAAAACTGCCCGGACAGCCGTCCGGGCAGTTTTGCGCATGAGCGGAGAGGGAGGAGGGGGGATAATGGGCTGCGAAAATTGTTCTCGGCTTTATGGGCACCCGCCTGGGTGGTGGCACGCTGGCCTAGCGGGCTTTGTGCATAATGCATAATAATCTGCGAAATATATCTGCCAAAAAAGAGCATACCGTCGACGAAATTAGCGAAATAAACAAAAAAAGAATATTGATTCAAATGATTGTTGACAAAATTCACGTATCTCTGTATAATGTTTTCATTACCCTATGGCGAGAGTGTTCGGATGTAAGTTGTTTGACAGCTTACATCTTATATCAGGCTTAAACGGCATGTCCGGCCGTTGGCAAATACAAAAAAGGAGAATTCAAAAATGAAAAAACTGATCGCACTGGTTTTAGCACTGACTATGGTACTGGCATTGGTAGCCTGCGGAAACAGCACCTCAGTTCCCGCAGCAACCACCGCGGCTCCTCAGGGCAGCACCGCAGCAACGGAGGGTAGCACAGAGACTGCCACTGCAACCCAGAATCTGAAAATCGTCTACTGCGGCACAAGCCTTTCCACCGATAACGGCAAGCGCCTTGCACAGCTGGCCGATGTCTTTGAAAAGGAAGTCAACGATGCCGGCGGCATCAATGGCAAGCAGGTGGAAATGGTTGTTATTGATGGCGGCAACGATCAGCAGAGCTATATCAACGCGCTTTTGAAGGCACTGGAGGAAGAAGATGTTTCTGCCATCATTGGTACCTTCTTCAGCCAGTACGCGCTGGCCTGCGCCGACTATGTGAATGACGCGAAGATCCCCGTATTCAACATCGCCACCAACTTTGAGATGCGCGAAAAGAGCGACTACTATTTCACCAACCGTTGCGTCGATACCGCTTTCTCCAACGTTATGGCCCAGGTCGCTCTGGACAACGGCTGCAAGAACCCTGTTGCGGTTGTCTACAATACCTCCAACGGTAAGAACGACAGCCAGTTTATGAAGACCTATTTGGAGAACAACGGCGCGCAGATGGCTGACATCATTGAGTTTGACAACACCTCCACCACGGACTATACCCCCATTGTACAGAAAGCCATTAACGTGGCTGACTCCGACGGCATTTTGCTGCACGCTACCGCCAATACTGATGGCCAGTCCATCATTGCCCTGCTGAAGCAGTACAACTACCAGTATCCCATTATCTCCAACTCCAACCTGTTTGCCGATCAGTTCATCAAGAACTGCGGCGCGGAAAACTGCATTGGCCTGCTGGGCTTCTCCGAATACCCCACACCCGAGGTACGTCCCCAGGTTCAGGAGTTTACCGACAAGGTCCTGGCCAATGAGCTGTTTACTTTTGAAGATGTTTCCTGGATCGACGCCTCCTTCTACGATGACTGCAACCTGATTCTGGAGGCCGCCAAGCTGGCAGGCAACAACGATAAGGACTCTGTATTTGCGGGCCTGTCCCAGATCTCCGGCTACGAGGGCGTTATGACCTCCTACACCTACCACGCTGACGGTTCCTACGCCGATTATATCTATCTGGCAACCATTGAAGAAGACACATCCAGTGAACTGGGTGCTGCCATCAAGGTTACTGAGCCTCTGAAGGTCGAGCACTGATTCTTTCTTATCCCGGCTGCCGGTTTCTCCGGCAGCCGCGGCAATACCCCGATGGGTCGGTGGTAAAAAATGCCGCTGACCCACCCTCTAAAACAGCCCTGATTGCGGCCCTGCGTACCGCACGGCAGGCAGGGCGGGGGGCGGATGTTCCGCCCAGACAGGGCAGCGCAGATTCCGCAAGGCCCTTTCCGGTGAAAAACATCGGAAGATCGTTTCAAATTCCGTTCAACAGGGGGTTCTCTCATGATTCTCTTCTTACAGCAAACAGTCACCGGCATCTGCGTAGGGTTGGCTTACGCAATGATTGCCATGGGGCTTATCCTGCTTCTGCGGGCTGCGGGCGTTATGAATTTTGCCCAGGGCAATCTGATGGCGCTGGGCGCTTATTTTGCATATTTATTCCTTGGAAAGCTCCATCTGAATCCTGCAATTGCGGTTATCCTCGCAATCTTTTCACTGATTGCAGTGGGCGTTGTTTTCTGCTGTGTATGTTTCTTCCCGTTTAAGCGGACCAAATGGCCACAGGCAATGCTGATCTGCACTATAGGTGCAGGCACTGTTATTTCCGAGTGCTGCCTGTGCTTTATCACGACAGAGACCAAGAGCGTAGATCCTATCGTTGCCGGTTCTCTGCATTTAGGATCTTTTATTATTCCCTATCAGTATTTCTTTATTTTCGGCGTGACCGCCCTGATGATGCTTGGTCTTTGGCTGCTGTTTGACAAGGCCTACTGCGGGCGCGTGATGTCTGCCGCGGCGCAGAACAAATACGCTGCGGATCTTTTGGGTATTCCCACAAATCTTACGACCATGCTGACCTTCTGCATCGTTGTCCTGATGGTAGGTACGGCCGGCTGGCTGCTGGCGCCGGTCTACCGCGTCAGCAATTCTTTGAGTATTTTCCAGGCGCGTGCCTTTGCGGCGCTGATCATCGGCGGCTTCGGCTCGCTGCCGGGCGCCATCGTCGGCGGCATCGCCGTAGGCCTGATCGAGTCCTACAGCACCTATTTCACAACCACCTATAAGGACGTTGTGGTCTTTGGTGCTCTGCTTTTGGTTCTGGCTGTCCGCCCCCAGGGCATTCTGGGCAGCAAGGTCAAGAGAGATAAAGCATAAGGAGAAGAGTATGGAAAATGGAACGAAAAGATCCCGTTTTCTCCGGCTGCTGCTGATCAGCGCGGCGGTGATTGCGGGGATCCTGCTGGTGGACGAATTCTTCATTCAAAATCTGAAAAATTCCAGAGTAAACCTGATTAACGTTGCTCTGATCTACTATTTCAGCGTAGCCGGTATGTATCTGATGCTTGGTCTGGGCGGCTGTATGTCCATGTGCTCCATTGCAGTGATGGGCCTGAGCGCCTTCGTCTGCGGCTTTACCAATACCAAGCTGGGCTGGCCCCTGTTTCCGGCCATGCTCTGCGGCGTTCTCAGCTCCGTGATTTTGTGCGCGATCGTGGGTTCGCTGCTGATGAAGCTGGACGGAAGGGCGTTCATGTTTGGGACCATGGCGCTGGTCTATATCGGCACCTCTGTGTTCCAGAACTTTTCCGCCTTTACCGGTGGCCCCAACGGTACCTCCGGTATCAGCAAGCTGACGCTGTTCGGAAAAACCTTCTCTACCTTTAAGAGCTGGTTCGTTCTGCTGGCCATTGCTTGCTACCTGCTGATCCTGCTGCTGCATCGGATTAAAAACACATCCTTCGGGCGGAGCCTCATGGCGGCCCGGGACGATGAGACCGCCGCCTACAGCCTGGGCGTAAACGTCTACCGGACGAAGCTGCTGGCCTTTATTATCTCCGGCGTGTTCTCCGGCATTGGCGGCGCTCTGTACGCGGTGCACAACGGAACCATCAGCGCATCCCTGTTCTCCTTCACCACCCAGCAGAGCTTTATCATCATGCTGATGCTGGGCGGCGTTATGAGCCCTATAGGCGCGCTGTTCGGCTCCATCCTTGTAAATTACCTGCCGGAGATCGCAAGATCCGCTGGTACCTACTTGAATATGCTTTACGGTGCATTGATCGTTCTGCTAATGATTTTCATGCCCATGGGTCTGGCAGGACTGCTGAAGGAGCAGTACCAGAAGCTGCGCAAGCTTCTGACCGGAAAGCGGAAGAAAACCACGGCAAAGGAGCGTGCGTAATATGGCGTGTTTACAGGTAGAAGACATCAGCATTTCTTTTGGCGGCCTGAAAGCGGTACAGGATGTCTCCTTTGCCCTGGAACCCGGAGAGATCATGGGCCTGATCGGCCCGAACGGAGCCGGAAAGACCACAACACTGAATCTTATCAGCGGCCTGTACGCCTGCGATACCGGGCGCGTTCTGCTGGACGGCCAGGATGTCACCGGCAAAAAGGCTTACGAGCGGGCGCGCATGGGCCTGGGCCGGACCTTCCAGACCCCACGGTTTCTTTCCCGTTCCACCGTCGCGGAAAATATGAAGCTGGGCACGGACCTGGCCGACCAAATGGGCTTTTTGAGATCCTTCTTCGGGAAGAAGGGAAATAACTTCCTGGATGAGGTGGACCAGTATCTGGAGATCGCGGACCTACAGGTGAATTGGAAGGACGACATTTCGTCGCTGTCCTACGGCAAGTTGAAGCGGCTGGAGATTGTCCGCGCGCTGCTGTCCCATCCGAAGGTGTTGCTGGTGGACGAGCCCGCCGCAGGTCTGAACGCAAAGGAGCTGGAGAAAAGTGTGGCTCTAATGCGCCATGCGGCGGAAAAAGGCGTCGGCATTGTGCTGATCGAGCACAAGATGGATATGATTATGAACGTCTGTGACCATATCGTTGTTCTGAACTTCGGCAAGATGATCGCCCATGGCACACCGGAAGAGGTGCAGTCCGACGATGCGGTGATCGAGGCCTATCTGGGGAGGTAACGCGGATGCTGGAAATCAAAAATCTGCACGCCTATTACGGCGCCATCGAGGCGCTGAAGGGTATTGATTTAACAGTACCCGACGGCAAGATCGTCTGTCTGATCGGCGCTAACGGCGCAGGAAAAACGACCACGCTGAAATCCATCAGCGGTATGGTAAAGCATACCGGCAGCATTTGCTTCAATGGCGAGGATATTACAAAGGAGAGCTCCAAGCATGTCAACAAGGCAGGCGTAATCCATGTGCCCGAGGGGCGGCTGGTATTTCCGGGACTGACCGTTTACCAGAATCTGGAGGTCGGGACCATCAGCTGGCACGGCTTTATGGGCAGAGCCAGCTTTGAGGAGGACATTGAGAAGGTATTCGCCCTGTTCCCCCGGCTGAAGGAGCGGCGGGACCAGCAGGCATGGAGCCTTTCCGGCGGTGAGCAGCAGATGCTTGCCATCGGGCGCGGCCTTATGGCGCGGCCGAAGCTGCTTATGTTGGACGAGCCGTCTATGGGCCTTGCGCCGCTGGTGATCGAAGAGGTGTTCCGGAAGATCCGCGAGATCAATGAGCAGGGCATCTCCATTCTGCTCATCGAGCAGAACGCCAAAAAGGCGCTGGAGAACTCGGATTATGCCTACATCATTGAGCAGGGGCAGATCTGCTTCGAGGGACACGCGGCGGAGCTGGAGCACGATGACCGGATCGCCAGAGCCTACCTTGGCAATTTTGCAAAGAAAGCGTAAGAAAGTGAGGGCTTTTCTTGAAAATACGCAGTATTTTGATGAAAAACTGTTGCTTTTCCAGAAAAATGCCCTTATAATATGATAAGCCTGCAAATAAAAAGTCAAGCCCCAAAGCGGACTTGACAGAAAGAAAAATTTGCAAGCAGTAGGTAGAAAAAAGTGCAGCACAAAAAGGCCGCCGC
>CAVLCF010000038.1:0-4150 GCA_963661735.1 bacterium
CTGTAACAGCGTTGAGCAATCTCACTGGTTCGTCTGACGGGATGATGATTTCTAAATTCATGGGCAAGCAGACTTGATATTCAGTCCCGTATGCTGTATACTCTACTTGCGTTTTGTTTTGTTTCACACCTAAATAATACGCCAAAGCCCGGCTCTCCGCAAGAGCCGGGCCTTTGTATTTTTTTGGGGGGGAGCTGTCTCTTAGTGAGACAGCCCCTTTTTTAATATCCCGAATACCATGCGAGATGCTGCTCCTGAGCCGAAGTATACATTTTTGCCGAACAAGAAGAAACAGAAAATTGCGGCTCTGTAAAAAAGAAGCCATGATGCTAAAAAATAACCTGTAATATGCACATATGCAAATTGAAAATGAATTTTTGTATTTTGAAAATTTCATATTGCATTCTGAATTGTCTAGTGTTATGATAGGGAAAATCATCAGCGTCGGCGATAAATGCCGGTGCGGGAAGGGAGAGAGTACATCTTGAAATACGTTGTCATTTTGGGAGACGGCATGGCGGATGAGCCTATTGCCTCTCTTGGCGGCAAGACCCCTCTGGACTACGCAAGTACGCCTTGTATGGATGCGTTGGCCGGAATGGGACACATGGGCCTGACGCAGAACGTGCCGGACGGTATGGCTCCTGGCTCGGACGTCGCCAATCTTTCTGTGCTGGGCTATGACCCGGCGGAGTGTTATTCAGGACGATCTCCCCTGGAAGCTCTGAGCGTGGGCGTTTCCATGGAGCCGGACGATGTGATTTTCCGCTGCAACATCGTCACGGTAACGGAAGACGCTCCCTACGAAGAAAAGACCATTCTGGACCACAGCTCCGGCGAGATCGCCACGGCGGATGCGGACATCCTGATGGGTGCCATTCGGGAAAAGTTTGATTCCGACACCGTGCGCTTCTACACCGGCACAAGCTATCGGCATATTATGGTATGGAAGCACGGAAAGGTTGTGCCCCTGGAGCCGCCTCACGACCATCTGGGGGATAAAATCGGCCAGTGGCTGCCCAGGGAGCCTATGCTGCGGGAAATGATGGAGGAAAGCTACCCCATTCTGAACGGGCATCCTTTGAACCTGGCCCGGGCGGCGGCCGGGAAGCACAAGGCAAATTCCCTCTGGTTCTGGGGCGCAGGCACCAAGCCCAGTCTGCGGAATTTTCAGGAAAAGACCGGACTGCGGGGCGCTATGATCTCCGCGGTGGATCTGCTGAAGGGCATCGCTGTGGGAGCGGGAATGCAGGTCTATCAGGTCCCCGGCGCTACCGGCTCCATTGACACCAATTACGAGGGCAAGGCCGCCGCGGCTGCCAAGGCGCTGCTGGAGGACGGCAACGACTTTGTCTACGTCCATGTGGAAGCGCCGGACGAGATGGGCCACCAGGGCCTGGTGGATGCCAAGGTCAAATCTATCGAGTATCTGGACAGCCGTCTGATCGCTCCGCTGAAAAAAGCCCTGGATGACTCCGGAGAGGAATATCGAATGCTGATCCTGCCGGATCATCCAACCCCTATCCGTCTGCGGACCCATACCGGGGACCCCGTACCGTTCCTGCTGTACGATTCTACCCGGCAGGAAAAAAAGAGAGCAAGATTTACCGAGGCCGAGGCGGCCCAGACCGGGGACCTTGAACCCCAGGGCTTCCGCCTGATGGACCGTCTGCTGAAATAAAGGAGTATGCTGTATGGCAAGAGTGTATAATTTTTCCGCTGGCCCCGCCGTGCTGCCGGAGCCCGTTCTGCGGGAGGCTGCCGCCGAAATGCTGGACTACCGGGGCACCGGTATGTCCGTTATGGAGATGAGCCACCGCTCCAAGCCCTATCAGAAAATCATTGACGAGGCGGAAGCGGATCTGCGCAGCCTTATGGGCATTCCCGGGAATTACAAGGTCCTGTTTTTGCAGGGCGGCGCCAGCCAGCAGTTTGCTATGGTGCCCATGAATCTGATGCAGAACCGGGTTGCGGACTATATCGTCACCGGTCAGTTTGCGAAAAAGGCATGGAAAGAGGCAAAGCTTTTTGGTACCGCCAACGCCGTGGCGTCCTCCGAAGATAAGAATTTCACTTACATTCCCGACTGCTCGGATTTGCCTATTTCGGAAAACAGCGATTATGTGTACATCTGTGAGAACAATACCATTTATGGAACAAAATTCAAGACCCTGCCCAATACCAAGGGAAAGCCTCTTGTTGCGGACGTTTCCTCCTGCTTCCTCAGCGAGCCGGTGAAGGTAACGGACTACGGTATGCTCTACGGCGGCGCGCAGAAGAACGTAGGCCCCGCAGGCGTGGTCATTGCCATTATCCGGGAAGACCTGATCCGGGAGGATGTGCTGCCCGGCACCCCCACCATGCTGCGCTATAAGACCCACGCTGACGCGGGCTCCATGTACAATACGCCTCCTGCCTATGGCATCTATATCTGCGGCAAGGTATTCAAGTGGCTGCTGGAGATCGGCGGATTGGAAGCCATGCAGAAGCGGAATCAGGAAAAGGCGGCCATTCTCTATGACTACCTTGACTCCAGCAGGATCTTCCATAATCAGGTGGTCAAAAAGGACCGCTCCTTAATGAACGTCACCTTTGTGACAGGGAACCCGGAGCTGGACGCCCGGTTTGTGGCCGAGGCGGCACAGGCAGGCTTTGTAAATCTGAAGGGCCATCGCAGCGTAGGCGGTATGCGGGCCAGCATTTACAACGCCATGCCCATTGAAGGCGTCAAAAAGCTGACAGAATTCATGGCGGATTTTGAAGTGAAGCTTTGAGAGGGAGAGAAAGAGATGTTTCAGGTAAACTATTTGAATAAGATCTCCCCCAAAGGCACGGACCTCTGGACGGAAAACTACAAAGTCTCCGAGAAAATTGAGGATGCGGAGGCGCTGCTTGTCAGAAGTGCTGCCATGCATGATATGGCTTTTTCGCCGAATCTTCTGGCCGTCGCCAGAGCGGGCGCAGGGGTCAACAATATTCCTCTGGACCGGTGTGCCGAACAGGGCATCGTAGTGTTCAATACACCCGGGGCCAACGCTCGAAGCGTTATGGAGCTGACCCTCTGCGGTCTGCTGCTGGGCTGCCGGGACATTGTGGGCGGTATTGCGTGGGTAAAATCCATTGCCGGTACAGCCGATATTGCCAGGCAGGTGGAGAAGGGCAAGTCCCAGTTCGCCGGTCATGAGATTCTGGGCCAAAAATTGGGCGTTGTGGGCCTGGGCGCGGTAGGCGGCCCCTTTGCCAACGCCGCCAGGAAGCTGGGTATGCAGGTTTATGGCTGCGATCCCTTCATTTCCATTGACGCCGCCTGGCATCTGGACAGCCAGATCCACCGGGTCAACAGCCGGGACGAGATTTTCGCCACCTGCGACGTGATCTCCCTGCATACGCCCCTGCTGGAGGACACCAAGAAGATGATCAACGCCGAGACCATTGCCAAGATGAAAGACGGCGTAGTCATTCTGAACTTCGCACGGGACCTGCTTGTAGACGACGATGCCATGGCGGAGGCTTTGGCTTCCGGAAAGGTCAGGCGCTACATTACGGATTTTCCCAACGAAAAAACGGCAAAAATGTCCGGCTGCATCGCCATTCCGCATCTGGGCGCTTCTACGGAGGAATCCGAGGATAACTGCGCCAAAATGGCCGTCACCCAGGTGATGAACTATCTGGAAAACGGCAACATCGTAAACTCCGTGAATTTCCCAAACTGCGATATGGGCGTCTGCGCCAGCCAGGGGCGGATCACCATTCTGCATAAAAACATCCCCAACTCTCTGGGCCGATTCACCACCGCCATGGCCGGTGAGAACGTGAACATTGCAGGCCTGATGAACAAGAGCCGGGGAGAATACGCCTACACCATGCTGGATCTGGACCACAAGCCCTCGGAGGCTGTGGTGGAAGAACTGCGGAACATCGAAGGCGTTCTGCGGGTGCGGGTCATTAAGTAAAGAAAACGTAGGGGACGATCCCTTGATCGTCCCCTACACAGACTGTCGAAAAACCATGTCATTGCGAGGCAGTGCGCGCACCAATGCCATTTAGTTAAGAATTTCAAAACCGGTACTAGGAAGTTCCCAGTACCGGTTATTTTTTGTGCGCCCGGTGAGCGCACGTTCTGTAGGGTGAAAGTCCCGAAGTCGCCCGG
>CAVLCF010000039.1:0-24915 GCA_963661735.1 bacterium
TTTCTTGCTTCTGCAAGAAAATCGATAAGAAGCAGCCTCAAGGGGGCGCTGACCGCTGGCTGCTCCCGCACCAGAGCCGATATATCAGTGGTGCGATTGCCACCGGCAATCGATTCATTAGATTCGCTGCGCGACGCACCGCCCCCCTTGAGAATCCCCCCGGCGCGCTTTTACGTCAGAGAAGCAATGTTTCGGCGGCGTTCTACCGAGGCATTCAAAATATATATCTGAACCTCACCACAAACCAGGCTTTTTTATGTTTTCACTCCGCGAAAACATAAGGGATCGCACCCCGTACGCGCCGGAAGGCGGCGCAGAAAGCCAACTTGGTTCTGAGGCCGGAAAGGATTCCTAAGGGAGGGCGGCTTTGCCGACAGCGCCTCCCTTAGGCCGCATTCTTTCCCCCTTTCTTGGCGGGACAAGAAAGGGGCCCCCGGAGGGACCCGACCGATGTGCGGACGAAACTTTCGCCTGAAGCAGGAAGTAAAGCTTTTGTGCTAACACACCCATATAGTTCATAATGAAGAAAAACCACGAAGGGAGAGTGCCCATGAAAAAGAAAACGGCCGCGCGCTTTTCCCTGAAGTCCGGCTTGCTGACCATGATCCTGGCCTGCTGGCTGGTGCCCATTGTGATCGTGCTGATGGTGGCGGGGGTGCTCTTTGAGCAGACCTTCAGCCGGAATATCCGGCAGGAAATCGAATTCAGCGCCGAAAAGGCCATGGATCAGGTCCAGACCCAACTGGAAAACGCCATTGCCGCCTCCAAATCTGTGTCCTATGACGGCATTATCCGCCAGGCCTACCGGGAATACCAGTCCGCCGGGGACCGGGCGGAGCTGTACTTAAAAACCAACGACTATCTGCGCATTTTCTCCCGGTCCGACCAGTATAAGGGCGTGATCGTCCACTTCTGGGAGGATTCCGTGGCGGTCAGCGCCTACCATCTGACCAGTGGTACCACGGGCATTGATCTGATCCACAAGTTCCAGAAGAGTCTGCCGGACATTATGGAGCAGATGCAGAAGATCAATACGGGCATCCGCTGCATGGCTTACGACGGGGAGCTGTACCTTGTGCGGAATCTGCTGGATATGAATTTCCGGCCCTATGCCTCGGTTATCATGCTGCTGAACGCGGACAGCTTCTTCCGGCCCGTTTCCGCCATTGTCCGGGTGGAAAACGTCGGGATCTGGCTGGACGGCATCTCCTACCGTTTGGAGGGGGACGCTTTCCTGCCGGCAGACCGGGAAACGCCGGTTTCCATCCGGCAGGACCTTTACAGCACCCGGACGGTGGACGGCCATGTGCTGGCCCTGACGGCGGAGACCCCGGAATTCAATCCCTGGACGGAAAACCCCTGGATCCTCTTCGGCGTCGGCATGGTTATTCTGCTGGTGCTGCCATTGATGATCTTTGTGGTGCGGCAGTATTACAGGAACATCACGGCCCCCATGGATATCCTGGCGGGGGCAAATGCCCGGGTGGAGTCCGGCGAGCGGGGCTACCAGATCGATGCCCCGGCCCCCAACCGGGAGTTTGAGAGCATGTATCGGAACTTCAACACCATGTCCCTGGAGCTGGAAAACCAGTTCCAGCGGGCCTACCAGGAGCAGCGGGCGACGCAGAAAGCGGAGATCAAGGCTTTGCAGTCCCAGATCAATCCCCATTTCCTGAACAACACCCTGGAGATCATCAATTGGGAGGCCCGCATGGCGGGAGACGACCGGGTCAGCTCCATGATCGAGGCACTGGCCACCATGATGGGGGCGGTGCTGGACCGGGACGGCCGGAATCAGATCCCGCTGAAGGAGGAGCTTACCTATGTGGACGCTTATTTGTTCCTTATCAACGAGCGCCTGGGCGGCAGATTGCGGGTAGACCGGCAGATCGGGGAAGGGATGGAGGACATCCCGGTGCCCAGACTGATTTTGCAGCCCATTGTGGAAAACGCCGTGGAGCACGACATTACTCCCAACCGGGGCGGATCCCTGACCCTGCGGGCCTGCCACACGGAGACCGAGGTCATTCTGGAGGTGCTCCACGGGGGCACCATGACCGAGGAGGACCGGGAGAATATCCGAAGGATCTGCTCGGATGCCGTGCTGAAAAAGAAAAGAGTGGGGCTGCGGAATGTATATAAGCGCATGAGGCTGCTCTATGGGGACCGGGGAAGTCTGACCGTGGCGGAGACGGAACCGGGCGTGATCTGTGCCCGGCTGGTGATCCCCAGAGACGCGGATACGAAGCCGGAGTAGGAGGGGGGAGACGCTATGAAACGATTTTCCGCGGGCGCGGCGTGTCTGGCGCTGTGTCTGACGCTGACGGCCTGCGCAGGCCGTGTGTTCTCCTTTCAGGAGAACACAATCAGCTCTGAACCCCAGGGCATTACCCTGAATGTGGTGACGTCCTACGGCGCGGATGACGGCAACCGGAAAAATTACGAAAATGCCGTGGCGGCCTATGAGGCTTCCACGGGGAATAAGGTCAACGATGATTCCGCCAGAGCCAGCGAGGAATGGCGCTATAAGGTCTTTACGGATTTCGAGACGGGGTCAGACCCGGACGTACTGTTTTTCTTCACCAACGCCGACGCGGAACCCTTTATCCGGGCCGATAAGCTGGTTTCCATCGAGGAGATCCGGACCATGTACCCGGATTACGCCGGAAATATGAAGCCCTCCATGATGGCCGCCGCCGAGGACGGCAAGCACTATGCCGTGCCATCCACAGGCTATTGGGAGAATCTGTTTGTGAACCGCCGGGTCCTGGAGCAAAGCGGCGTGGAGATCCCCGGAGAGGACTACACCTGGGAGCAGTTCCTGCTGGACTGTCAGAAGATCAAGGACGCGGGGTTTACGCCCATCGCCTGTTCCCTGTCGGAGATCCCCCACTACTGGTTTGAATTCCTGATTATGAACAACGGCAGTCTGGAAACCCAGCTGGAGCTGCCCCGCCTGGAGGACGGGCATCTGGTCATGGACGGTACGGCGGAAAAATGGATCGCCGCGCTGGAGGACTTCCGGACCCTCTATGAGGCGGGCTTTTTCCCGGCCAACACCCTGACGGCCACGGACTCCGAGACGGTTATCCAGTTCGCCGAGGGAAAAGCGGCGTTCCTTATTGACGGCTCCTGGAAGTGCGGGTATTTCGCGGAGAGCTATCCCCAGAACCTGAGCGATTATGTGGTCTGCTGCGTCCCCGGCAAGGGAGAGCGCCCGGCCACGGATACCATCGGCGGCATCTCCATGGGCTACTTCATTACGAGAAAGACCTGGAGAGACCCCCAGCGCCGGGCGGCGGCTGTGGAGTTCGTGTCCCAGCTCACCAGCGACGAGACTTTGAGCACCTTTGTCACTACGGAATTCACGGCCCTGAAAAACGGCGCATCCCCGGAGAATCTGAACGCCCTGCAGCAGTCCGCCGCGGACTGCAACGCAAAGCTCACGGGGGTCGTGGGGGCGGTGCAGGACACCATGGCGGCGGAGGCCAAGGACTATCTGTTTACCAGCATCCGCCGGGTGGTAACGGGCAAGCAGACCCCCGCCGCGGCCATCGAGGCGGCAATGAAGCTGAATGGGTCGTGACATCCATCAACGAGGATAACGATGCCTGAGGTCGTTTCGCCCCGGGAAAACCATGTGTGCCCTTATCAACTGACGCTAAGGAGAGAAGAACATGTATCGAGTGGTTTTGATCGACGACGAGGCCCTGATTCTGGAGGGCCTGAAAAAGGTGGTCAAATGGGAGAACTACGGCTGCCGGGTGGTGGGCACGGCCTTTGACGCCCAGTCCGGCAACCGGTTGATCCGGGAGGAAAAGCCGGATATTCTCTTTACGGATATCCGGATGCCGGGCCAGAGCGGCCTGACCATGCTGGCAGGGCTGCGCAGCGAGTTCCCCAATATGCAGGTGACGGTTATGACGGGCTACCGGGACTTTTCCTATGCCCAGGAGGCCATCCGTCTGGGCGTTACCCGGTTTCTGCTGAAGCCTACCAAAATGGCGGAGATCAACGAAGCGCTGGAAGCCATGACCGCCAAGCTCAAGGAGCTTTCTGCCGCCCAGCCGGAAGAGCCGGAGGAGGAAAAGCCCCAGGGGGCGGGCAGCTTCCTGGTGGATTCCGCCGTTTCCTATATGCGGGAGCACTACCGGGAGAAGCTGACCTTGCAGGAGGTGGCGGACAAGTGCTACGTGTCCCAGTGGCACCTGAGCAAGCTGCTGAATAAGTACATGGAAATGAGCTTTTACGATATACTCAATTCCATCCGCATTGAAAACGCCAAACGCCTTCTGGAGGACCCGGGATTGAAGATCGGCCAGATCGGCGAAATGGTGGGCTACGCGGATGCCGCACACTTCACCAGAACCTTCAAAAAGCTGGAGGGCATCAACGCCAACGAATACCGCAACCGAATGCGGCTCGGGGGATAAAAATAGCAAAGGGCTGCTGCGAAATTCGCAGCGGCCCTTTGCTTTGGGGCGAAGGCCCTGATTGTGCATTTCAGCTGGGTGCCTCCGGCGGGGAGCTTCTTGTCCCGCCAAGAAGCTCCGCAAGAATGCGGCTTAAGGGAGGGCGGTGCGTCGCGCAGCGAATCTAATAAATCGATTGCCGGTGGCAATCGCACTACTAATACATCGGCTCTGCGGCGGGAGCAAGCAGCGGTCAGCGCCTCCCTTAAGCCGCATTCTTTCCCCCTTTCTTGGCGGGACAAGAAAGGGGCCCCCGGAGGGACCCAGCCGAAATGTGGACAGGGCTATCCGTTTGTAATGTCCCCTTGTATTCAGCTTTCTGGCCTGGCAGCGTTTTCCTGCCGGAAAGTCTCCATTTTTTCCTGAATCACCGCGTCCGGGGTGTCCTCCAGAACATAGCGCGTTACGAAGCCGCCCCACATGTCGTTGAAGCCTACGTATTCGATCTCCGTCAGGTTCCCCTGTCCGTCAAAACGGTAGGTGTAGCGGGTAAGCGGGTTGTCGCCGGCGGTCTGGGAGTAGCTGTGGAGGAAGGTTATCTCCCGGTCGGAGATAACGCTCTGGCCCTTGGGGAAATAGATGCTTTCGTAGGGCTGATGGTAGTAGCTGTAGTCGTACCAGAAGCCATACTGGATGTCCGCGGCGGCCTGGATATTGGTGTGGCTGTAGCTGCCCGCGTTATTGTAATAGGATTCGGCCAGCTCGCCGTTATACTGCCAGAATTCTTCGCTGAGGACCATGTCCTCCGGCGTGAAGATGCTGCCGGATTCAAGCTTCCGGGCGTGGTAATTGCTGCTTTTCAGCTTTTCCAGGGCGGCGTCGATCCGGGCCATGGCCGCCTGGCCGCCCTCGCCATAGATGCCGCCAATGGGCTTGATGGCGAATTCGGCGTACTGGATGATGCTCTCCCCGCCGTTATGGAACCGGGTGCCGATCCGGTAGACGCCGGGTTCCAGGCTGCCGTAGGTATCCGACCAGTCCAGCTGGAGGCACTGGCCCTGACCGCTGAGTTTGTTCAGCGCAACACCGAAGGGAAAGGACACATCCTCTCCCAGAAGCCTCTTCCAGTTGTTTCCCGTACGCTTCTCCATCCAGTAGTCGGGGTCCACGGTGCAGTTCCCGACGCCGACGCCCATCCAGGTAAACCAGAGCTTGCCGCCGGTGGGTTCCAGCAGATCGTTCTCTACCAGAAAACGGATATTCCAGGGGGACTTTTCCTGGGCGGTAAAGGGGTCCTCATAGTCCAGAGAATCGATTTCGTGAATGTAGCTGCTGCAATCCATCTGCCCCAGGAGCAGTACCTCCAGCCGGTCGTGGGAGAGGACCGCGCCCGCGGCGTCTGTGACCAATCGGTCCGCAGAGGCCAGATTTCCGGAGGCGTCGAAGCAATAGCTGTCGCTGCCGTAGTAGATCGTCCCGTCGCTGTCCGCCCAGGCGGAGCGGAAGGAGATTTCCTGGTCGCTGATAACGCTCTGCCCCTCGGGGAACAGGATCTTGCGGTCCTCCTCAAGCTGGAAGGGGTCGATCCACTGCCGGTAAATGCGGTTCAGATCCCAGACATCCGGCTGGGTAATCAGGCTGGAAGCGAGGAATTCTCCGGCGAAATAGTCTGTGCGGGCTTCCTGCCCGTCAATGGTGATCCGGGAGACGAGGGAGAGATCGTCATTCAGAGGGTTCTTCCCGCTGCGCAGCAGAGAGTAGGCGGACCGCAGCTTCAGGGCTTTCAGGGCATCCTTGCAGCGCAGCAGCGCAGCCTCCTGCGCGCTGGGGAGCGCTTCCCGGTAGATGTGGAAGGGGACGTAGAAGACGCCGGACCGGCCGTCGCCCGCCAGGGTCATGACGATCCTGTAGTCCCCGGCGCTGAGGCTGCCGTACTCCAGCGACCAGTTCATTTCCAGGGACTCGTAGGTCTTTTCCTTGGCCCGGGAGCCGGCGAAGCCCATGTTCAGAGTGACGACATCCGTATTGTCGGAAATGGCAGGAAGCGCTTCCCATTGTTGGCCGTTCCAGCGCTCCAACGCGGAATTCTCGATGCGAAGAGAATCTGAAACCTGACAGAACCGCTCCTCAATTTCCAGCAGCAGCGTACCGCCTGTGGTGGTGACATGGGAGGCGGAGGGGGTAATGCCCCAGTCCGGATTTGCCGGGGATTCCGGCAGCACCGCGGGGGTGAAGCTTTCCGGTGTTTCACGGCTGCTCTGAATGAGGTCAGCCTCCGGGTCCTCCTGCTTGTCCACCGGGTTCGTGCCCAGGCAGACAGCCACAAAGGCAATGGCGAGAATGCCCAGGAGGCTGACCCAGAAGGCGGGCTTTTTGTAGCTGAGCACGGATTTGATCCGGTATTTCACGCTGACCTCGCCGAAGGCCACGGGGCAGGCGGCGTAGTGGACCCTGTGGGTGCTGCAATCCAGGAGGGCGGTGGAATAGGCTTTCCGTTCCGCCAGGTCCATGAACTGGACCACCCGCTCGTCGCAGGCCATTTCAATATCCTTGCACAGCAGCACATAGCTGACCCAGACCAGGGGATTGAACCAGTGCACCACCAGGGCCAGGAAGCCGATGAGCTTGATCCAGTGGTCCCCTTTGTCCAGGTGGGTCCGTTCGTGGGCCAGGATCTGCTGCCGGGTGTTCTCACTGACCCCGGCGGGGATGTAGATCTTCGGTTTCAGAAAGCCCAGCACAAAGGCGGTGTCCAGTCCCTCACACTCCCAGCCGCCCCGGACCTTCCGGGCGTTTTTCACCTGACGGCGCAGATGCAGGTAGGAGCACAGGCTCACCAGCACCAGGGCCACGGCCACGAGAAGCCACGCCGGAAGAAGATACTTTCGCAGGCTTTCCGCATAGGGGAACGAGACGGTTGGCGGCTGTAAACTGAATTTGCTTTGCAGGGGGATGGGCAGCAGCAGCCGAAGTCCGGCCACCATCCAGAGCATGCAGATGTATTTCTTGGGCGTTCGGCGCAGCACCAGACGGAGAATGAGCACGGCCAGGATCACGATGCTGCCGCTGACGCTGGCGGTGAGCAGGCTGGAAAGAAAGGCGTCCATGGCTTATTCCTCCTTGTAGCTGTTTATCAGATCCCGCAGCCGGTCCCGGTCCTGCTTCGTCAGCTGCTTGCTGTGGGAAAAGGCGGCAATAAAGGCGGGGATGGATCCTTCAAAGGTCTCGTCCACCATCTGGCGCAGCCGGGAGCGCTGGACCTCCTGCTTGGAAATGAGGCTGGTGACAATGGCGTTCTCGTTTTTCAGCACGCCCCGTTCGGCCAGACGGCGCAGCACCGTATAGGTGGTGGCTTTGGACCAGCCCAGCTTTTCCTTGCACAGCTGGGCCAGGTGGGTGGAGTTGATAGGCTCGTGCTCCCAGAGCAGCAGGCAGAACCGGTATTCGCTTTCAAAAATTTTCGGGGTTTCCATGGCTGTAGGCTCCTTATTGAAAGGGGATCGCGTCCTGTCCGTTGCAGGTGATGTTCTGGCCGCCGTAGATGCGGAACACAGGGGCGGCATAGCCGTTTTCCTTGTTCCATTCGTCTCCCAGATCCCGGAAGGTGTTGCCGTCCACCCGGACGTTGACGCAGTTCGTGAACTCCACGCCGCCCACGCTGCAATCGTGGATCAGGCTGTTGATGATCTGCATATCTATGCAGCTGTCGCCGATGACGCCCAGGGTGCCGCAGCCGTAGAGGTCGCAGTCCTCGGCCAGCACATCCTGGCAGTTCTGAAAGTGCAGAACACCTCCGGCGCAGAAGCCGGGCTCCTGGGTGTGGCCCAGGGTGATGTGGGTAACATAGATATTGGAGCAGTTCTCAAAGGTCAGCACGTCCGCGTACCGGGGCACGCAGGAGAGCACCTTGTCCGTGGCGTTTTCGCCGGAGCCCCGGACGGTCAGGTTGGAGAGGTTCTGAATGACCAGCTCCGGGCCGTCGAAGGGGTCGTCCCAGCGGTAATAGTCCCCGCCGGATTTGCCGTAATTGGAGGCGGCGCTGAGATCGATCAGGTCCGCGTCCACAATGATCTCCGTATCGGGGGCCAGGGCCGCCAGAAATTCATCGGCGGTGGATACATGGACGGTAGTCTGGGCCCCTGTAATGACCGGCTGGGCCACGCCGGGCTGACTGGATTCATGCTGGTCGTTTTCCTCCACGGGAATGGCGTCCACGGTGGTTACGGGTTCCGTCTCCGGCTCGGTTTCCGGCTGGGGCTCGGTTTCCGGGGCGGCAGTCTCCGTCGGAAGCGTCTCCGGAGCGGCGGTCGTCTCAGGCACGGTCGGCTTCGCGCCGCAGCCGCAGAGCAGGGCGGCCAGCAGGGCAAAAATCAGCAGGGAACAGGTCAGTCGTTTCATGAAAATCATCCTTTCTCATCTTAGATAGATTTAATGCATTAGACCTTTCTGAATGGAGTTTAACACGATAGACCTATTCTGTCAATGGCCTTTTGAAAATCTTAAGAATTAGGGTCTGTCTGAAAACCGTCAACACGCCCAAACAGCGGGTCTTTTCCGCCTGCTGTGCGCCATTTTTCTTTGCAATACACAAAGTATTCCTGCAGAAAAATGGTTTCATCAGGCAGAAAATCCCTCGCTGTTGGTCATATTTCCGGTTTTCAGATAGACCCTAAAAAGCCATTGCGCGTCAGCGACACGCAATGGCACAGATTATTGAAAAAGTCCTGGTTACTTCTGGGCGCGGCTGCCGAAGTTGACTACGGCGGTGTCGCCCTGGTGGTTGGCGCCGAACTCATAGTCCTTGCCGGGCAGGACGGCGTTCATGATGATGCCCACAAGGGCGGCCACGGCCAGACCGGACAGGCTGATGGTGATGGAGCCGACGGGGATCTGAATGGCGCCGGCGTAGTTGACGCCCACGGCCAGACCCATAATCATGGCGGCGATCAGAACGTTACGGCTCTTGGTGAAGTCCACCTGGTTTTCCACCACGTTCCGGACGCCTACGGCGGAGATCATGCCGTAGAGCACCAGGCTGACGCCGCCCATGGTAGCGGCGGGCATGGCGACGATCAGCGCGGCGAACTTGGGGCAGAAGGACAGGATGATGGCGAAGAAAGCGGCCAGGCGGATGACCTTGGGATCGTAGACCTTGCTCAGGGCCAGCACGCCGGTGTTTTCACCGTAGGTGGTGTTGGCGGGAGCGCCGAAGAGGGAGGCCATGGTGGTTGCCAGGCCGTCGCCTACCAGGGTGCGGTGCAGGCCGGGGTCCTCTACGAAGTTCTTGCCTACGGTGGAGGAGATGGCGCAGATATCGCCCACATGCTCCATCATGGTAGCCAGGGAGATGGGCATGATGGTGACAATGGATGTTACCAGCAGACCGGTGTCCAGATTTTTGCCGAAGATGGACAGGGCGGTGCGGTTCCAGACGATGGGCAGGCCGATCCAGTCGGCCTCACTGACCAGAGCCACCAGATGCTCCCGGGAGGCGGGGTCAACGATCATGGAGAACACATAGGAGCCGACCACACCCAGCAGAATGGGGATGATCTTCACCATGCCCTTGCCCCAGATATTGCAGCCCACAACGATCAGAATGGCCACCAGGGCTACCCACCAGTTGTTGGCGCAGTTGGTAACGGCAGAGCCGGAAAGGGTCAGGCCGATGCAGATGATGATGGGACCGGTGACGATGGGCGGGAAGTAGCGCATGACCTTCTTCGCGCCGAACTGCTTGAAGAAGAAAGCCATCACCAGGTACACAAGTCCCGCGCAGGCCACGCCGAAGCAGGCGTAGGGCAGGGTCTCATTGCCGGCGCCCAGAGCGCGGATGGCGTTGTAGCCGCCGATGAAGGCAAAGGAGGAACCCAGGAACGCGGGGACCTTCCGACCGGTGATCAGATGGAAAAGGAGGGTGCCCAGACCCGCGAACAGCAGGGCGTTGGCCACATCCAGCCCGGTCAGTGCGGGGACCAGAACTGTCGCGCCAAACATGGCGAACAGATGCTGCACACCCAGCAGCAGGCGCTTGGGAGTACTCAGCACACTGGCATCGTACACGGCTTCGTTGTTTTCGGGAGCTGCCATTAGAATACATCCTTTCTTTCTCGCAAAAAAAGGAGGAAAAAGCTCAAATGCAAGCTCTCTCCTCCCTTCTCTGCGTTTTGTCCCGACAAGTATACTATCCGGCCGGAGAAAATGCAAGTTTTTTGTTGCGATTCCGCATCCAAAATGTGAATAGAATATGACGCCGCTTTTGTGAAAAATGCATGAGGAAGTGGGATGGGGGCCGCTTATCAAAATGAATGAAAGGACTGCAAAATATGCAAGCGTAAATTGATCCCTGTACCAACGGATTTAATTCGGAATAAGTCCGAAAATAAAGAGAGAAACGGAGCGGGAGCTGACATAATTGTAGAAAATAAAAGAAAATGATTTACGAAATTTGTGCAATACAACAAAATGCGTCGTGATAAAAGAAGAATAAAGTGATAAATAATGGCTATATGCAAAAAATGTCCGTAAACAGATGCCCATGGAAGAAGAAATAATGCAGTTTGAACCTTGAAAAAATGCAAATACAGGTGTATAATACGGCCATAAAGCTTTTGAAACGGCAAACCGTGAAGGAGGAAACCAATATGAAATTCAAGAAACTGTTTACGCTGGCCCTGACCGGGGCCTTGGCCCTTTCCCTGGCGGCCTGCTCTGGCGGCAGCGCCTCCGGAACGAAGATGACCATGGGCACCGGCGGTTCCGCCGGTACCTATTACGGCTATGGCGGCGTGCTGGGCCAGTACATCAGCGGCAAGGCGGGCATTGACGTTACCGTGGTTGCTACCGATGGCTCCAAGGCCAATATCCAGGGCATCGATACCGGCGACTACCAGTTGGGCACCGTTCAGTCCGACGTTATGGCCTACGCCTGGCAGGGTACTCGCTCCTTTGAGTCTACTGGCAAGGTGGATTCCTTCCGGGTGGTCGCCGGACTGTACGCCGAGTCCGTGCAGCTGGTGACTATGGACCCCGATATCAAGTCCGTTGCCGACCTGAAAGGCAAGAGCGTTTCCATCGGCGCCCCCGCCTCCGGCGTGTACTTCAACGCCATTGACGTTCTGAACGCTGCGGGCCTGACCGAGGACGATATCAAGGCCCAGTACCAGAGCTTCGCCGATTCCGCCGACGCGTTGAAGGACGGCAAGATCGACGCCGCCTTTATTGTGGCCGGCGCGCCCACCCCCGCCATTACCGAGCTGTGTACCACCAATTCCGCCTATCTGGTGCCCATTGACGGCGCTGTGGCGGATGCCATGATGGCCGCCTGCCCCTTCTACACCACTTATGTGATCCCCGCCGGGACCTACCCCGGACAGGACGCCGACGTGACCACCGTTACCGTGAAAGCGACCCTCATCGTCTCCGCCTCCGCGTCCGAGGACGATGTTTACAAGCTGACCGCCGCCATCTTTGACAACGCCGCCGACATTGCCAAGGAAAACGGCAAGGGCGCGGAGCTGAGCCTGGAAAACGCCACCTCCGGCATGACCGCCCCCTTCCACAAGGGCGCCGCCAAGTACTTCGCCGAGAAAGGCATTACGGTCGAGGCACAGTAATACCAAAGAGGCTCCCCTTTCAGGGGAGCCTTGGAAATATCGAAAACGTGCCGGGAACGCCGAAGAAATCGCGTGAGAGGGCGATTTCTTCAGCGCTTCCGCATCCCATGTTCAGGAGGTAATCGCAATGCGCCTGTTTAAGAAGAAAAAAACAGAAGAACCCATGGATCTGGACTCCGTGATGAAAAAGTACGACCGTGAGTCCAACATCCGCGTCTGGGAAGGAGCGCCACGGATCGTTGTAAACATAATTCTGGCCCTGTTTTCCCTCTTCTGCCTGTATGTGACATTGTTTGCCAGCTGGCTGGAGGAGCTGCGGCTGACCACTTTCGTGGCCTGGATCGTGTTTTTGGGCTATCTGGTGTTCCCAGCGAAGAAAAGCCATCAGCGGGTGAATTACATCCCCTGGTATGATATTGTGCTGATGGTCCTGGGTACCGGA
This sequence comes from bacterium, assembly GCA_963661735.1. Lineage (GTDB taxonomy): Bacteria > Bacillota > Clostridia > Oscillospirales > Oscillospiraceae > Faecousia. Next base: position 12,471 of record CAVLCF010000039.1, read on the forward strand.
GCGTTCCTGTACTACGCCTTCAACGCCAAGACCATCATCCAGCAGGGCAGCCTTTTTGCCGATTACCAGATCATTATCGGCATTGTGGGCGTGCTGGCTCTGGCGGAGGTCTGCCGCAGAAGCGTGGGCCTGCCCATTCTGATCGTGGCGGGGTGTTTTTTAGTATACGCCCTGACCGTGGGCTTGTCCAATCCTTCCCTCTGGGGCCGGATGAACTATACCATCCGGTATCTTTTCTACGGCAAGGAGGGCGTGCTGTCCACCCCCATTAACGTCTGCTCCAAGTTCATCGTCGTTTTCATCGTCTTCGGCGCGTTCCTGGAGCGCACGGGCATTGCGGATTACTTTATCCAGGTCTCCAATGCCCTGGTCGGCGGATTTTCCGGCGGCCCGGCCAAGGTAGCCGTTGTGGCCAGCGCACTGGAGGGCGTGGTGTCCGGCTCCTCCGTGGCCAATACGGTGGGGTCCGGCTCCGTGACCATTCCCCTGATGAAGAAAGCGGGCTATAAGCCGGAATTTGCCGGGGCCGCGGAGGCCGCCGCCTCCACCGGCGGGCAGATCATGCCCCCCATTATGGGCGCGGCCGCTTTCCTGATGGCGGATTACGTCCAGATCCCCTATGGACAGATTGCCCTGAAGGCTGTGCTGCCCGCCCTGCTGTACTTCACGGGCATCTTCATTTCCGTCCATCTGGAGGCAAAGAAGCTGGGGCTGCGGGGGCTACCCCGGGAGGAGCTGCCGAAGCTGCTGCCCCTGCTGAAAAAGAGCTATCTTCTGCTTCCCCTGGCGCTGCTGATCTACCTGGTCGGCACCAGTCAGAAGAGCATTCAGTACGCCGCCGCCCTATCCATCGTGGCCTGCATTTTTGTAACGCTGTTCAGCCGGGAGACCCGCATTACCCCCATGCGCATTCTGGAGGCGCTGGCTGCCGGCGGTCAGGGGTCCATTACCGTGGCCGCCGCCTGCGGCATCGCGGGCATTATCGCGGGCACCATCACCATGACGGGCCTTGCCAACGTCATCATCAACGGCATTGTGGTTCTGGCGGGCAACAGCGTGCTGATCGCTCTGTTCCTGACCATGATCTGCTGCATCGTTCTGGGCATGGGCGTGCCCACCACGGCCACCTACTGCATCATGGCCGCAACCTGCGCCCCCATTCTGGTGCGCATGGGCGTGCCCCTGGTCGCCGCCCATTTCTTCGTGTTCTATTTCGGCATCGTGGCGGACCTGACGCCCCCTGTGGCCCTGGCTGCCTACGCGGGCGCGGCCATTGCCCAGGCCAACCCCATGAAGACGGCGCTGGAATCCACGAAGCTGGCCATCGGCGCGTTCATCGTGCCCTATGCCTTTGCCCTCAGCCCCTCCATGCTGCTGATTGACACAACGGCGGCTGAGGTGATCCTGATCGTCATTACGTCCCTGGTGGGCATTGCCTCCGTTTCCGCCGCCATGGAGGGCTACCTGATCGGCAGGCTCAGCTGGCCCCGCAGGGCGCTGGCGCTGGTAGGCGGCCTGATGATGATCTACCCCGGCGCGGTGACGGACGTCATCGGCCTGGCTTTGTCCGGCCTGGTGGTGGTATTGTGCCTGGCAGATAAGAAAAAAGCCGCCGCGGCAGCGGCGTAAAGCTGAAAAAACGCGCTCCGGCCCGGCGGCAATTTTGCCGCCGGGCCGGAATTGGCTTTGGACAAAAGAAAGCTGTAAAATTAAAATGTATTTCACAGATTTTCCACCCGCCCTATTGTTTCTCCGGCGTGTTTTTGCTATAATACAAGGAAAATGTTTTAATTGGATGTGTGTGGAATTGAAATACGGAATCTGGAAGTGCGCCCAGCCCCAGGCGCAGGATGTGAACGCGCTGGTCGGCGGGGGCTTTTCGCCGCTGACCGCCATGGTTCTGGCCGGACGGGGCATGGCCGACGCGGAGCAGGCCAGGCGCTTTCTGAGCCTTACCCAGCCCCTGCCGGACCCCATGCTGCTGCGCGATATGGACAAGGCCGTCCGGCGGGTGCGGCAGGCACTGGAAAATCATGAAAAAATCGCCGTTTTTGGCGACTACGATGTGGACGGCATCACCGCCACCTGCTTGCTGACGGACTTTCTGCGCAGGGCCGGCGGGAACTGCGTCCATTATATCCCCGGCCGCCTGGAGGAGGGCTACGGCCTGAACCCCATTGCCCTGAAGCAGCTGGCTGCCGAGAAAGTGGCGCTTATCATCACCGTGGACTGCGGCATTACCGCCGTGGAGGAGGCTCTGCTGTGCAGGGAGCTGGGCATGGATCTGGTCATTACGGATCATCACGAATGCAAGGAAAGCCTGCCCCAGGCCGTGGCCGTGGTGGACCCCCACCGGCCGGACGACGGCTACCCCCATCAGAATCTCTCCGGCGTGGCCGTGGCCTTTAAGCTGGCCTGCGCGCTCCGGGGCGACAGCGAATCCGTTCTGGAGGAATACGCCGATATGGTCTGCCTGGGCACCGTGGCGGACGTGATTCCTCTGGTGGACGAAAACCGGGTATTCGTCTCCAAGGGCCTGTACTCCCTGAGCCATACCCGCCGGCCGGGGCTGGCCGCCCTGATCGCCGAATGCGGCTGCGGCAGGGAGGAGATCACTGCCTCCACCATCGGCTTTATGCTGGCCCCCCGGATCAATGCCGCGGGACGCATGGGCCAGGTGGATCTGGCCGTGGACCTGTTCCTGACCCAGGACCCGGAGAAGGCCCGGCAGGACGCCGGGCAGCTGTGCGAGCTGAACCGGCAGCGGCAGCAGATCGAATCCGACATTTACCGGCAGGCCATCGCCATGCTGCCCGAGGGCGCGCCGCCGGAGGCCATCGTCTTGGCGGACGAGAGCTGGCACCAGGGCGTTGTGGGCATTGTGGCCAGCCGCCTTTCTGAGGAATTCGCCTGTCCCGCCTTCCTTATCTGCCTGGACGGGGACCACGGCAAGGCCAGCTCCCGCAGCCATGGGGGCTTCAACCTCTTTGCCTCCCTGCGCGATCTGGCCCCTCTGCTGGAAAGCTACGGCGGCCATGAACTGGCGGCGGGCTTTACCATCAGACGGGAGAACATTCCCGAGTTCCGCCGCCGGATCTGCGCCATGGCAGCGGAATTCTATGCCGACGACACCCATGTCAGCACCCTGGACCTGGACTGCGCCGTGGCCCCCGAAATGCTGACCATTCCGGAGATTGAGAGTCTGCGCGTTCTGGAGCCCTGCGGCAGCGGCTGCCCCAAGCCCGTGCTGATGATGCAGGGCCTGACCATTGACCGGATCCAGTGCGTAGGCGGCGGGCGGCATATGCGATTGCGGCTTCGCCGGGGCCGGTACAGCCTGAACGCCATTTTCTTTTCCGCCGACCCCGTCTCCGCCGGGATCGCCCCGGGAGACCTGGTGGACGTGGCCTTTCATCCCCAGATCAATGAATTTCGGGGGGAGCGCAGCGTACAGATGAATGTGGTGGATATCTGCCCCAGCTGTGCCGCGCCCTGCCCCATGGACATCGCCCGCTACCGCTGTCTGCGTGCCGGAGCACTGACCCCGGAGCAGGCCGCTGTGCTGCTTCCCGACCGGGGGACTCTGGGCAATGTCTGGCGGTATCTGGCCGCCTGCCCGGAGGGCGCTCTGCGGGAAAGCCCTCTGTGCCTGTGCCGGAAGATCGTCCGGCACACCGGCAGCGAAATGAGCCTGGAGACCCTGCTGACCTGCCTGGACATTTTCCGGGACGTAGGGCTTCTGGAGCTGAAGCGGGTCCATCTGACCCTTTCCATCCGCCTGACCCCCGGCACGAAAAAGGCGGACCTGAACCAAAGTCAAACCATGCAGGCCCTTCTGCGTGCGAAAGAGAGCTGACACCTATGGAAACCTTTGAAGAACACTATGCCTCCATGATGGACACCATCCGCAGGCGCATGCCCGACGCGGACTTTGCCCTCATCGACAAGGCTGTTGATTACGCCAATAAAAAGCACGCCGCCCAGAAGCGGAAGGACGGTTCCCCCTATATCATCCATCCCCTGGCCGTGGCCCAGATCGTCACGGAAATGGGGCTGGACATGGACGCCATCCTGGGCGCGCTGCTCCACGACTGCATTGAGGACACCGACGCCTCCCACGAGGAGATCGAAAAGCTGTTTGGCTCCACCGTTGCCGAGCTGGTGGAGGGCGTTACCAAGCTGACAAGAGCGGACTTTTCCTCCCGGGAGCAGGCCCAGATGGAGAACCTGCGGAAGATGTTCATGGCCATGAGCAAGGACATCCGGGTGGTGCTCATCAAGATCGCCGACCGGCTCCACAACATCCGCACCATGCAGTACCAGTCCCCGGAAAAGCAGATTGCCAAGTGCCAGGAGACCATGGACATCTATGCCCCTCTGGCCCACCGCCTCGGTATGCAGAAGGTCAAATGGGAATTGGAGGATACTTCCCTCAAATATCTGGCCCCAAAGGAATACAATGAAATAACCGCCTATCTGCAGGAGCACAAGGAGCAGGACGAGAGCTTCATGCGCACCATTCAGGACAAAATCACCCAGCGGCTCACCGCCATGGGCATCCACAACACCACCTACGGCCGCATCAAGCACGTCTACTCCATCTACCGGAAGATGCAGGCCCAGGGCAAGCGGATGGACGAGCTGTACGACATTTACGCCTTCCGGGTCATTGTGGACTCCATCCCGGACTGCTATAACGTCCTGGGCCACATCCATGACCTGTTCAATCTGATCCCCGGCCGGTTCAAGGACTATATCTCCACCCCCAAGCCCAATATGTACCAGAGCCTGCACACCACCGTCATCGGCTCCCAGGGCATTCCCTTCGAGGTCCAGATCCGCACCTGGGAAATGCATGAGACCGCCGAATACGGCATCGCCGCCCACTGGAAGTACAAGCAGGGCACCGGCTCCGGCACGGAAAAGGACTTCGAGTGGGTCCGCCGTCTGCTGGAAAACCAGCAGGACTCCGACGCGGAGGAGTATGTCCAGTCCCTGAAAATCGATATGTTCGATGATGAGGTCTTTGTCTTTACCCCCAAGGGCCGCATTGTCTCCCTGCCCTCCGGCTCCACCCCCATTGACTTCGCCTATGCCATCCATTCCGGCGTGGGCAATGCCATGGTGGGGGCCAAGGTCAATAACCGCATTGCCAACATTGACACACGGCTGAAAAACGGCGACATTGTAGAGGTCATTACCTCCAAGGCCGCCAAGGGCCCCAGCCGGGACTGGCTGAATATCTGCCAGTCGAACCAGGCCCGGACCAAGATCAAGCAGTGGTTCAAGAAGGAAAAGCGGGACGAGAACATCGTCCACGGCAGGGCCTCCTTTGAGTCGGAAATGAAGCGCTCCGGCCTGCCCATGACGGCGCTGACGGATCCGGAGCTGGAGCCCCAGCTTCTGCGCAAGCTGGCCTTTGACAACTGGGACGACATGTACGCCGCCATCGGCTACGGCGGCCTTACCGCCGTAAAGGCCGTAGGCCGGATCCGGGACGATATCAACCGGGCCGTCAAGGCCCAGACCGCCGAAAAGCTGCCCCAGACGCCTCTGCGGATGAATCCCGACAGCGAGGCCGTGAAGCAGAACCGCCACGCGGTAAACGGCGTCATCGTAGAGGACATCGATTCCTGCATGATCAAATTTGCCAAATGCTGTACCCCTGTGCCCGGGGACGCCATCGTGGGCTTTATTACCAAGGGCTTCGGCGTTTCCGTCCACCGGGCGGACTGCCCCAACGCACAGAACCGGGAGGACCCCAAGCAGGCGGGCCGCTGGGTCCGGGTCCGCTGGGCCAACGTGGAGGAACAGCCCTTCGAGACAACCCTGGAGCTGGACTGCATCACCCGGGACGGCCTGGTGCTGGACGTGGCCCAGGCGCTGACCACCGCCCGGGTCCGGGTCAAGGAACTGAACGGCCGGGACCTGGCAGGCGGCCGCAGCACCATTACCATCCGCTTCGAGGTCAAGAACACCGCCGAGCTGAACGCCATCCGCAGCAAGCTCTTGAACATCCGGGACGTCACCGGCTCCAAGCGGGGACAAAACTAAGGCAATTGACAGTTGACAATGGACAATTGACAATTATGGGTGCGGATATTGAGCAGTCATATTGCTGCGTAAACGTCATTGGTTTTGTTCCTGCGCAAATTTAATCTTTGGATTTTCTACGAGTATATCCTATTTTAACCGTCCCAAAGGGACACCGTAATTGACAGTTGACAATGGACAATTGACAATTATGGGTGCGGACATTGAGCGGCTATATTGCTGCGCAAACGTCATTGGTTTTGCCCCTGCGCAAATTTAATCCTTGGATTTCCTACAAGTATATCCTATTTTAACTGTCCCAAAGGGACAACGTAATTGTCAATTGTCAACTGTCAATTGTCAATTCTATAAGGGGGGCCGCGCTATGCGTGCTGTTTTAACGCGAGTAAAATACGCTTCCGTCGCCATTGACGGGGAGACCGTGGGGAAAATTGGGCCGGGATTTCTGATCCTGCTGGGCGTCGGCCCGGAGGATACGGAGGAAACCGCCCGGGTTCTGGCGGAAAAGGCCCTGGGGCTGCGGATTTTTGAGGACGAAAACGGAAAAATGAATCTGGGGCTGGAAGCCATCCGGGGCGAAGTGCTGGTTGTCAGTCAGTTCACCCTGTACGGCAACTGCCGCAAGGGCCGCCGCCCCAGCTTTGCCGAGGCCGCGCCTCCGGAATTGGGGAACAGGCTCTACGAGCGGTTCCTTTCCGAATGCGAGCGCCTGGGATATCCGCCCCAGCATGGCCGCTTCGGGGCGGATATGAAGGTGGAATCCCTGAACGACGGCCCCGTGACTCTGATCCTGGACACCGATCAGCTGATGAACACCCCCAGAAGGGGCTAAAGGAGACGACTATGTTAAAAATCCACGTTCTCCCTCTGGGAGACTACCGGACCAATTGCTACATTGTCCATGAAGAAAACAGCGCCAGGTGCTTTCTGATCGATCCCGGCTATGAACCGGGGATCATCGCCTCCTATCTGGAGGAAAAGGGACTGATCCCCGAGGCCATCGCCCTGACCCATTGCCATTTTGACCATGTGGGGGCCGTGAAGGACCTGGCCGCCCAATACGACTGCAAGGTTTATCTCTGCCGGAAGGACCTGGCCATGCCCCCTATGCTGACCAACGGTCCCCTCTACTATACGGATGCCTACGCCGACGGCGACACCGTGACCCTGGCGGGCATTCCCGTCCGGGTGCTGGAGACCCCGGGCCATACCCCCGGCTCCGTGTGTCTGATTGCCGAGGATACCCTGTTTTCCGGGGACACCCTGTTCGCAGGCTCCTGCGGCCGGACGGATCTGCCCTGCGGCGATGCCCGGGCCATGCGGGATTCCCTGCGAAAGCTGGCAAAGCTGGAGGGCAATTACCGGGTCTGCCCCGGCCACGGCCCCAGCTCTACCCTGGACCGGGAAAAGAAAACCAATCCCTATTTATAAAGGAAGCATCCATGATCCATCTGACTTTATCCGGTCACGACGACCGTTACGCCGTGGAGCAGCTCCTGCTCTCCCTCTTCCCCGAGGGCGCGGAACCGGAGGCGGTTTCCTCCCTGCGCAGAGGGAAAAACTGGCTCACCGCCGGGGCGAAAATCACCTGGAACGGCCGCACCGCCAGCGCTTCCCGGCGCGTCCGGGCAAGCGAGGAAACCGTCCGTCTGCGGCGCAGGGCCTTACAGCAGAGCATGTACCTTGCAGCCATCCGGCTGCTGCCCCAGATGCCCGCCTGGGGGGCGCTGGCGGGTGTCCGGCCCACCAAGCTGACCACAAAGCACCTTCTGGAGGGCGGAACCCCGGCCAGCGCCGAAAAAATGCTGGAAAAGACCTATTATGTGACGCCGCAGCGGGCAAAATTAGCGGTAGACTGCTCTGTTTCCACGGTGGAGGCCGTCCGGAAAACGGAGCCGGAGGACCTGTCCGTCTATGTCGGCATTCCCTTCTGCCCGACCCGCTGCGCCTATTGCAGCTTCGTCAGCCGCAGCGTCGGCAAAAAGACCGAGCTGCTGGAGCCATATCTGGAAGCGCTCTTACAGGAGATCGCCCTGACCGGGCGGCTGCTGAAACAGTCCGGCAGGCATATCCGCAGCCTGTACATGGGCGGCGGCACACCCACCACCCTGTCCGGCGCCCAGATGGCGCGGCTCCTGGATGCCGTCCGGGAGCACTTTGACCTGAGCCGCTGCCTGGAATTCACCGTAGAGGGTGGACGCCCGGACACCCTGGACCAGGAGAAACTGCGTACCATCTTTGCCCACGGGGCGGACCGCATGAGCATCAATCCCCAGACCATGGAGGATAACGTCCTTCGGGCCTCCGGGCGGCCCCACAAGGCCGCGGATGTGCTGCGGGCCTACGGGGAAGCGGTTTCCGCGGGCTTCCGGGACATCAACATGGACCTGATCGCGGGCCTGCCCACGGATACCGTGGAGGGCTTTTGCCGCAGCCTGGACACGGTAGCCGCCCTGTCCCCCTCCAACATCACCGTCCACACCCTTGCCCTGAAAAAGGGGGCGGACCTCTTTGAAAAGCGGGACAACCTGCCCTCTGCCCAGGAGGTAACGGAGATGGTGGCCTATGCGGAAAGCAGGCTTCGCGCCCTGGGCTATAAGCCTTATTATCTCTACCGGCAGAAATACATGTCCGGTTCCTTTGAAAACGTGGGCTGGAGCCGGGATGGCCGGGACTGCCTGTACAACATCTACATGATGGAGGAGACCCACACCATCCTCTCCCTGGGCGGCGGGGGCATGACCAAGGTCAATCTCCCCGACGGGCATCTGACCCGCTTCCACAACCCCAAATTCCCGGAACAGTACATCGGGCAGCTGGATTCTGTTTTGAAGCAGAAGGAAGAGATCTTCCAGCTGCTGGATGGGCTGAAATGACCTTCTTGCCGTGCTGTTATAACGAAAGCCCTGTCCGTCCATAGGCTGGGTGCCTCTTGTTCCGCTGGGAAAGAATGCAGCTTAGGGTAACAAAGGCTTCCCCTCCGGGGAAGCTGTCTCGGCGAAGCCGAGACTGAAGAGGGACAGTAGGGGCTAACGGTTTTTACGAGGTTCGGCGAATTCGTCCCACTCAACCTAAGTTCACTAATCGAGATTATACGGATTCGCCCGAGACTACACCACATCCAGGCTTGTACTGTCCCTCTTTCGTCACGGCCTACGGCCGTGCCACCTTCCCCGGAGGGGAAGGCTTTTCCGTAATGTACCCACCTTCCATGATCCGCTTTCAATCCCCCTTTTGGTGCACAAGAAAGGGGGCGGCTTCCGGAGAAAACTTGCCCTGATATAGGCAGGGCTATCATTCAAAACGTAATATGTTTTTTAGAATAACACGGTATCGCACATAAACTCACCGTATTTTTAAATCAATGGAAAGGAACTGCATACTTTGGATACTTTGATCACCAACGTCACCGCCGTGACCATGGCCCCGGGGGCGGAGGTCCTCTTTGGGGTGAATATCGGCATTACCGACGGCAAAATCGAATTCATCTCCAAAAAGGTCCCGGAGGAGATGCCCCAGACCATTATTGAGGGCACCGGCATGGTGGCCATGCCCGGCCTTATCAACTGCCATACCCACCTGGCCACCTCCGTGCTGCGCTGCTTTACGGACGACCTCTCCAATAAGGAGGCTCTGGAGGCTCTGCTGAAAAAGGAGGCGAGAATGGACTCCCGGGGGGCCAAGGCGGCGGCGCTGCTGTCCATTGCCGAGTGCCTGCGCTTCGGCGTGACCTCGGTGTCGGATTTGTATTATTACCCCAACGCCACCGCCCAGGCCGTGGCGGAGAGCGGCATCAAGGCCAATCTGGCTCTGTCCAGCTACCGCTTTATTGACGAAAACGAGGAATTTGATTTTGAGACCGACGAGCAGTGCCGGGAGCTCCAGCGCGTTGTGGACAAGTGGCATGGCTACGACAACGGTCGGATCAGGATCGACGCGGGCATTTACTCCGAATACACCAGCAACTATCCCCTCTGGGAAGCCCTGGCTGGCTACGCCAGCGAAAAGGGCTTAGGAATGCAGCTGCATCTGGCGGAAACCAAAAACGAGGTGGATTCCTGCCTGGACCGCACGGGCATGACCCCCGGGGAGCTGCTGGCCTGCCACCGTCTCTTCGCCGTCCCCGCCACAGCGGCGGGCTGCGCCTGGCTGGAGCCTGAGGAGGCCGGAATGCTGGGCAGGAAAAAGGCCAGCGCCGTGGCCCTGCCCCTGTCCGCCGCAAAGAACGGCCAGCGCTGCGCCCCCATCACGGACCTGGTGAAAGCCGGGATGAACGTGGCCTTGGGTACTGACGGGGCCATCCAGGCGGGAAACCTGGACATGTTTGAGGTCATGCGGGGGGCCGCCATGTCGGTCCGGGCCGCTCAGGAGGACCCCTCGGCCCTGCCCAGCTCCGCCGCCCTGCTGATGGCCACCTACTGCGGGGCCCAGGCCCAGGGAAGAGCCGCGGAGTGTGGCATGCTCAAGGAGGGCATGGACGCGGACCTGGTCCTGGTGGACTTTACCGCCCCCCATCTCATGCCCTGCCACAATGTGCTTACGGGCCTTGTCTACGCCGCCAAGGGCGGCGACGTGGCCATGACCATGGTCCGTGGCAAGATCCTCTACCAGAACGGCAGGTTCCCCACCATCGATCTGAAAGCCGTGGTGGAGGAACTGACCACCTACGCCATCCCCAAGCTTTTTGAAAAGGAGGACACGAATGTCGGATAAGCAGGAAGGTCAGAACTTTTTGCAGGGTACGGCGATCCTCGCCGTGGCCACGGCCCTTGTGAAGATCCTGGGCGCCGTGTATAAAATACCCCTGAACGCCGTAATCGGCGAACAGGGCTTCGGCTATTTCAACACCGCCTATGAAATTTACAATGTGCTGCTGATGATTTCCACCGCCGGGCTGCCCGTGGCCATGAGCCGCATGATCTCTCAGGCCAATTCTCTGAAGGACTATAACCAGGTCCGCCGGGTCTACGCCACGGCCAGAGGGATTTTTCTGGGGATCGGCGTTACCGGAAGCGTGCTTATGACGGTCTTCTGCCGTCAGCTGGCCCGATTCCAGAACCAGCCCGACGCCTGGGCCGCCATCGGCTTTTTAGGCCCCTGCGTTCTGCTTATCTGCATTATCTCCACCTTCCGGGGCTTCTTCCAGGGGCAGGGCAACATGGTGCCTACTTCCGTTTCCCAGGTTATGGAGGCCGTGATCCGGCTGGCCGTGGGCATGGCCGCCGCCATGCTCCTGCTGCGGTCCACCCGTTCCGTGCCGCTGGCTGCGGGCGGGGCTATTCTGGGCGTTACCGCCAGCTGCCTGGTCAGCGCCGTCTACCTCTTTGCCGTTTTCCGGAAGCACTTCCGGGAGCTGCCCAAGTCCAGGGACGAACCCCAGAGCCGCCGGGATACCGCCAAGGCCCTGCTTACCATTGCCATTCCCATTACCCTGGGTTCCGCCTGCCTGCAGGTCATTACGGCCCTGGCCAGCAAGATCTATATGGGCCGTCTTCTGGCCTCCGGCGTCACCCAGCAGGCGGCGGACACCATGCGGGGGGTCCACGTCATGACCCAGACCATTTTCAACATGCCCTGCGCCTTTATTACCCCTATTACGGTAAGCATTATCCCCGCCATTACGGCCCAGCTCACCACCGGAGACCACGCCGCTGCCCGGAAGACCGAAGAGGCCGCCGTCCGGCTTACGGGGCTGATCGCCATTCCCTGTGCCATCGGGCTTGCCGTGCTGGCCCGGCCCATTACGGCGCTGCTGGGGGGCTATTCCGGCGAACGGCTGGACCTGGCGGCAAGGCTTATGACCATTCTGGGCGTCTGTGTGTTCTTCAACGCCGTGGTGCTGGTAACGACCGCCATCATGCAGGCCCACGGGAACGTGATCCGGCCCGTGGCGAATATGCTTCTGGCGGGGTGCCTGCGACTGCTGGGGGTCTATGTGCTCTCCGGCGACCCTAAAATCGGCATTGTGGGCGCGCCCGTCAGCAATCTGGCGGCCTATGTGCTTATTTTCCTGCTGAACCTGCTGTCCATCCGCCAGCTGTACCGGGACCCTCCGGCCATTCTGAAAAACGCTTTGCGTCCCATGCTCTCCGGCCTGCTCATGGGGGCCTGCGCCTTTGGATGCTACCGGGCGCTGCTGACGGCGGGCGTTGCCAGCCGCCTGGTTCTCTGCGTCCTGCCCGTAGCCGTGGGCGGCGTTGTCTATATCGCCGCCGTGATTTTCCTGAAGGTCCCCCGAAAAGAGGACTGCCTGTTGCTCCCCAAGGGCGAAAAAATCGCCCGGTGGCTGCATCTGTAACAACACAAAGGCCGCTGCTTTCCGCAGCGGCCTTGCCTTTTGTGCGCCCGGTGAGCGCACGTTCTGTAGGGTGAAAGTCCCGAAGTCGCCCGG
>CAVLCF010000040.1:0-11845 GCA_963661735.1 bacterium
GGCTCTGGTCCAGAAGAATGTATCAGATGAATGATTATGAAGTTTTCAAGGTTCATCGGTAAGACCCGTAAGTGCCTTTCCATGTGGTAGGCATCGAGAAGGCCCAAATTATTCCATCTCCGCAAAAATTTTTTAGAAAAATTTTTTGTGCAAAAGATCTGAATAGATTTACTCACAATTTAGGGCAATCCATGAGCTGTAGACACAGAAATGGACTTGCAAATTCCGCAAAAAAATAAAAGCCATGTTCATCGTGATTGCATTCACAATGAACATGGCTTATAACTTAAAAAGAGAGGCAACTGCTACGGCAATGCTTGTTGTTTGCCTATGGTATTGGTATTTGACCGTAACCGTGACCGTAATCACGATGATAACAGGGTAAAAATAATAGACCGTATGTTATGAAATAACATACCTATTGAAATATAATTGCATGATTTTATGCTAAAAAGTTATAATAAACACATCTAACAAAATTCGAATCCACCTTCCCCCACCAGTGAAAAGGCATCACCGTCAGGTGGCGCCTTTTTTCTTGTGGGATAAAGGGAGTGGATTCAAACCCATTTAAATCCGGCAGGCCGGTGGCCTGCTGGAAACACCAGTTGATTATGGCGAACACGCCCTCCACGGAACGATACAAGGGGCTGCACACTGTCTTCAATTACAGAATAACATACTTTTTCCCGTTTGAAAAGTTCTTTCACGGATCCCCGGATCCGCTCAGCTGTTACGCCCTTCCTGTGACGCAGTTCCCCCGGCATCTCATAAAGACCATTGCTTTTTCCCAAAAATTGTATTATGATTGGGGGCAGTTCAAGAATTCGGAGGAATCAACCTTGAAACGCAGAAACAGCAATAAATTGATCGTGGTTCTGGTGGTCATCGCCGTGCTGTCCGTGGCGGCGGCAGGGGGCATGCTTGCCTATATTTACTACCAGAACACCCATATTTTTGTAGAGGGCCAGGCCTATCCCCTGGACGCTACCTATCTGGACCTGCGGGATGAGGACATCTCCTTTTCCCACTTTGACAGCGTCCAGTCCCAGCTGCCGGGCTGCACCGTGGTCTGGAATGTGCCCTTCCAGGGCAAAAAGATCTCCAGCGACGCCACGGAAATTGCCATTTCCAACCCCAGCAGCGAGGACATCCGCCTTTTGCAGCAGTACTTCCCCGACTTGCAGACCGTCAATGCCGCCGGCTGCGACAACTACGCGGCCCTGGAGCAGCTGCAGGCCGCTCTGCCCCGGGTAAAGGTCGCCTACCAGGTAGCTCTGGGCGGCTCCTTTGCGGACCCGGAGACAACGGAACTGGATCTGGAGCCGGGGGACTATGACCTGGACACCCTGAAGGAGGCCCTTCTGTACCTGCATCAGGTGACGGACGTCACCATCCACAAGCTGGACCTGACTCTGGAGCAGTTCCAGGCCCTGCAGGAGGCATTCCCGGAAATCGGCTTCCACTATACGGTGTATCTGCTGGACCAGGAGCAGAGCAGCGATGTGACCGCGCTGGATCTTTCCCAGATGCAGGAAACCGACCTGGACCAGGTGGCCCGGAAGCTGTCCCTGCTGCCGGATCTGGAAACCGTGGAGCTCTGCGGCAGCGACGGCGCCTCCAGACTCACCGAGCAGGAGGCCAAAGCCCTGATCGCCGCGGCCCCGGACGCCGTATTCCACTACGCCTTTGATTTTTACGGCCAGACCCTGTCCACGGACATGGAGGAGGTCAAGTTCAAGGGGCTGAAAATCGGCGACGATGGAGAGCAGGCCCTCCGGGATGCCCTGGACCTGCTGTCCAACTGCAAGCGCTTCGTTCTGGAGGACTGCGGGCTGTCCAACGAGGTCCTGGCAAAGCTCCGGGACGACTACCGGGACCGGACGAAAATCGTCTGGCGGGTATACTTCGGCAACGGCAGCAGCCTGACGGATGCCCAGGTCATCCGCAGCGTCTACGATCTGAAGGACAGCAACTGCGCCGCCCTGCGCTACTGCGAGGACGCCATTTATGCCGACTTCGGCCACGACGAATACCTGAACGATTCCAGCTTCCTGGAGGGCATGACCAGTCTGGAAGTTGTGATTCTCTCCGGCTCCCCCATCAAGGACCTGACGCCGCTGGCAAGCTGCAAGAATCTGCGGATCCTGGAAATCGCCAACTGCGGCTATGTAACGGACCTGAGTCCCCTGGCCGCCTGTGAAAAGCTGGAAATGCTGAACATCAGCTACACCAAGGCAGAGGACCTGTCTCCCCTGGAAAACCTGCCGCTGACCCATCTGGTGTCCGTCGGCGGCACCGGCACCCGGCTGGGCCAGGAGCAGCGGGCCGCTTTTGAGGCCGCTCACCCCGACTGCCAGAATCTATGGCAGGGCACCCAGGAATACGGCGTAGGCTGGCGGTATGTAAGCGCGGAAGTCCAGATGGACTGGTACGCCCAGGCGGCTGCGGCCTTCAAATACCCCCATTCCCCCAACAACGCCGGGTGGTATCTGGAAAATGAATGATCCGAATCGTCTCATGGCCCCAGTCCGCGGACTGGGGCCATGCTTTTGATTGTATGATCCATAACAAAAAGAGCAGCCTGCAAAAGCAAGCCGCTCTTCTCTGTGGTGACCCGTACGGGAATCGAACCCATGTTACCGCCGTGAAAGGGCGGTGTCTTAACCGCTTGACCAACGGGCCTGGTAGCGGCAATCTGATTCGAACAGATGACATACCGGGTATGAACCGGCTACTCTACCAACTGAGTTATGCCGCCATGTGGTCAACGCAATTCCGGCACCGCCGAAACAGCTTCCTTATTATATTCGAATGCCCCCATTTTGTCAATAGCCATTTTGAATTTTTTTGAGAAAATCCGGCAATGCTTCCCTTGAGGTGAGCGTTATGCTGTTTTTTCTGGGCGGCGTCGGATACGTGCTTCTGGAGCTTCTCTACCGGGGCCGCAGCCACTATAGTATGTTCCTGGCGGGGGGCCTCTGCTTCCTGCTGCTGGGGAAATTGGAGGAGGTCCGTCCCCGGCTGCCCGGCTGGGCCAGGCCCCTGGCGGGGGCGGGGATCATCACCATGGTAGAGCTGGGTACAGGGCTGCTCTTCAACCGGGACTATTCCGTCTGGGACTACCGAGCGGTTCCCGGCAATTTCTGCGGCCAGATCTGTCCCCGCTTTACCCTGCTCTGGATCCCCCTGGCCGCCTCCGCGGGGTGGCTCTACCGCCGGCTGAAAAACGTTTTTCCCCATAGGAGGCTGCCGGGATCCTCCAGGCCATAACGGAAGCGGACACGGAACCGGTACGGAAGGGGCTGTCTCACTAGGAACCCCTATGGGTCAAAAAAGCCAAAATATAAAATGTCATTGCGAGCCAGTGACCGAGTCACTGGCTCGCAATGACATTGTTCTTTTTGGGCACTTTGCTATTTTGAGACAGCCCCCGCGCAAACGGCTTTGGGAGAACAGCGCGGCATAATTGACTTTCTTCCGTTTTTCCCCTATAATAAGTCGTTAAATGCAGGAAAACCCTTAGGAGGATCTCAATATGCGAATGCGGAAAATGAAAAACCTGGAGCCACGAATGGAAAAGTGCGCGGCGCTGCGCGTCCAGGACCCGGCGGAAAAGAAGGGACATTGGCGGGATCTGATGCCCGGCTGCACGGCGCTCTGGGTAGAGGTCGGCTGCGGCAAGGGAAAGTTCACCGCAGAGACGGCCCAGGCCAATCCCGATGTGCTGCTCATTGCGGTGGAGCGCTGCCGGGAGGCTATGGTGGTGGCCATGGAGAAGGCCCAGGCCATGGGGCTGACCAATGTCTATTACATCGATATGGATGTGGCGGAGATTGAGAATATCTTCGCCCCCGGCGAGATCGACCGGCTGTTCATCAATTTCCCGGACCCCTGGCCCCGGAAAAAGAACGCCAAACGCCGCCTGACCCATCGGGGCTTCCTGGACAAATACTGCCGGGTGGTCAAGGAGGGCGGCGAGTTCCATTTCAAGACCGACAATGCGCCGCTCTTTGCTTTCTCTCTGGAGGAGTTCGCCGCCTGCGGTCTGGAAACCAAAAATGTTACCGACGACCTGCACAAGGACGGCATCGTGGGCATCATGACCGGCTACGAGGAAAAATTCCACGAGCTGGGCACCCCCATCCACCGCTGCGAGGTGGTCTGCAAGCCTTTTATACTCCCCAAGGAAGAAAAGAAGGAACAGGCGGAGCCTCAGGAGGCTTGATATGTCATATTATGTAAACAGCTGTGATGTAGCCGTCATCGGTGCTGGTCACGCGGGCATTGAAGCCGCCTCGGCCGCCGCCCGGCTGGGGCTGCACACTATCCTCTTTACCATCAATCTGGACGCCGTAGGCAATATGCCCTGCAATCCCGCCATCGGCGGCACGGGCAAGGGCCATCTGGTCCGGGAGCTGGACGCCCTGGGCGGCGAAATGGGCCTGGCGGCGGATGCCAGCTGCATCCAGTACCGGATGCTGAACCGGGGCAAGGGCCCCGCGGTCCATTCCCTTCGTGCCCAGGCGGACCGGCGGCGGTATCAGGAGTACATGAAGCACACCCTGGAAAAGCAGGAGAATCTGGAGCTGAAGCAGGCCCAGATCACAGAGATCCTGACGGAAAACGGGGCCGTTTCCGGCGTCCGCACCAACCTGGGGGCAGAGTACGGCGCAAAAGCCGTGGTCATCGCCACGGGTACGTATCTGGACTCCACCGTCATCATCGGGGAAAACGTGATCCCCTCCGGCCCGGACGGTATGCATCCCAGCATCGGTCTTTCGGACAGTCTGCGCGCCCTTGGGCTGAGCCTGCGGCGCTTTAAGACGGGGACCCCGCCCCGGGTGAACCGGCGCAGCATTGATTTTTCCAAAATGGAGTTACAGCCCGGCGACGAGACCGTGGAGCCCTTCTCCTTCCGGACGGACCATAAGGTAAACAACTCCGCCGTGTGCTATCTGACCTATACCAGTGCGCGTACCCACGAGATCATCCGGGCCAACCTGGACCGGAGCCCCATTTATGACGGCACCATTTCCGGCGTGGGCCCCCGGTACTGCCCCAGCATTGAGACAAAGATCGTCCGCTTCCCGGACAAGGCCCGGCATCAGCTCTTTATTGAGCCATGCGGGCTGAACACCGAGGAAATGTACATTCAGGGCTTTTCCTCCAGCATGCCGGAGGATGTGCAGCTTCTTATGCTTCACTCCGTCCCCGGGCTGGAGCACGCCGAGATGATGCGGCCTGCCTACGCCATTGAATACGAGTGCGTGGATCCCACCCAGCTGAAGCCCACCCTGGAATGCAAGCTGGTCCCCGGCCTCTACGGCGCGGGGCAGTTCAACGGGACCTCCGGCTATGAGGAGGCCGCCGCCCAGGGCCTGGTGGCCGGTATCAACGCCGCCCTGAAAATTCTGGGACGGTCTCCCATGGTGCTGACCCGGGACACCAGCTACATCGGCACCCTCATTGACGACCTGGTGACAAAAGGCACCCAGGAGCCCTACCGGATCATGACCAGCCGCTCGGAATACCGGCTGCTCCACCGGCAGGACAACGCGGACCAGCGGCTGACCGCCATCGGCGCGGCGGTGGGGCTGGTGCCCCAGAGCCGTCTGGAAGCGGTCAACGCCAAATATGAAGCTGTCCGCCGGGAGATCGGCCGTCTGGAATCCAGCGGCGTTCCCGGAAGCGAAGCCCTGAACGAAATGCTGGCTGCTCGGGATACGGCCCCGGTAAGCAACTCCGCAAGGCTTGCGGACCTCCTGCGCCGCCCCCAGGTCCGCTACGCGGACCTGGCCCCCTTTGACGCGGAACGCCCCCCGCTCCCCGCCGCCGTAACGGAAGAGGTGGAGATCCAGGTGAAATACGCCGGCTATCTGGCCCGGCAGGAAAAGCAGGTGGCGGAATTCAAAAAGGAGGAATCCCGCCTGCTGCCCCCCGACATCGACTATACCGCCATCCAGGGCCTGCGCCTGGAGGCCCGGCAGAAGCTCCAGGACATCCGCCCCATCTCTCTGGGCCAGGCCAGCCGCATCTCCGGCGTCAGCCCCGCAGATATTGCGGTACTGATGATCTACCTGGAAAGCAATTGACAGTTGACAATTGTCAATTAAGTACGCAAATCAAGAGACAAGCAGGTTATTATTTGAGAGAAAAGTGAAAAAACAGCCTTGGCTCCTTTCTAAAATCGTCCCGGAGGGACACCACAATTGTCAATTGTTCATTGTCAATTGTCAATTCTCTCCCTCTCCCCGCATACACTATACCGTGAACCAGAATGCGGAGGTGTGCTATGTCCATTGTGCAAACGGATGTGCCCATGACCTATGGGCTCTGTCATGAGACCATCGCGAAAATTGTGGAGACCTACCCTGTCTGCGGCAGCCGCAGCATCGGGACCACGGCCTACGGGCGGGAGATCGAGGCCATGTCCATCGGCAGCGGGGGACGGACGGTGCTGTTTACCGCCGCCCATCATGCCAACGAGTGGATCACGGCCACGGTGCTGCTGAAATTCGCCGAGGAGCTTTCCAGGGCCATCTTGGAAAAGGACTCGGTCTACGGCATTCCGGCCAATCTCTTCGAGGAAAACTGTCAGATTTTCCTGGTGCCCATGGTGGACCCGGACGGGGTGGACCTGGTGACGGGCGGCATTCCGGAGGGCAGCGTTCAGTGGGAAAAGGCCAGAAGTCTCGCCGACAACTACCCATCCATTCCCTTCCCCAACGGCTGGAAAGCCAATCTTCTGGGGGTGGACCTGAACCTGCAATACCCGGCGGGCTGGCTTCAGGCACGGGAGATCAAATTTTCCCAGGGCTACACAAAGCCCGGCCCCCGGGACTACGTGGGCAAGGCCCCCCTGACCCAGCGGGAAAGCCGGGCCCTGGCGGACTTCACCCGGTATCTGGACCCGGCTCTGATCCTGGCCTACCACACCCAGGGGGAGCAGATCTACTGGAAGTACGATGACATTGACGTACCCGGCGCGCTGGCCCTGGGGCAGGAATTCGCCCGGCTATCCGGTTATGCCCTGGAGGAAACGCCCTATGCCTCCGGCTTTGCGGGCTACAAGGACTGGTTTATCAAGACCTGGCGGCGGCCCGGCTTTACCATTGAGGCGGGACTGGGGGAGAATCCCCTGCCCCTGAGCCAGTTTGACAGCATCTACGCCAAGAACCTGGGCATTCTGACCACGGCGGCCCTGGGCCTGCCGGAATAAAGAAATTATGGAACCTCTGAATAAATCGTCTGCGGCTGAAGAGCGGATCTTTTTCGCCCGCTCTTCAGCATCAAAAGCAGGAAATACACAAAGTATTCCTCTGCTTTTGATGCTTCGACCGGTCAAAAAATCTCTCGCTCTCAGCTCTTGCCGATTTAATCAGAGGTCCCCTATACAAAAGAGAGGAACCGCTATGGTCGTATTCTTTGACATTGACGGGACCGTCGTTGACGACGAGACCCAGATCATTCCGGAGTCTGCCGTAAAGTCCGTGGAGCGGCTGGCGGTGCTGGGCCACGTGCCGGTCATCAATACCGGGCGGCCCTATTCCCATATCGATCCCCGGGTCAAGGCCATGGCCTTTGGGGGCTATGTCTGCGGCTGCGGCATGGAGGTCCGGCTGGGAGAAAGATGGCTCTACCGGAAGAAGCCGGACAAAGCCCTCTGCGCTTACGTCATGGCCCAGGCCGCCCGCTACAATATGCAGCCCCTGTACGAAGGGGACGACGGCACCGCCATTTACGATCCGGAGCGCTGCCAGTATCCCTATATTCAGGAAGAGCTTGCCCGGATGCTGAAAAGGGGCTTTACGGTATGCAGCCGGGAGGCCCATCCTGAATTTATGAAATTCATCACCTTCTCCCTGTCCCGGCAGGCGCAGGAGGGGTTCTGCCAGGCCATGGCGCCTTACTTTGAGATCATCGACCGGGGCAGCGGCCATTTTACGGAATATGTGCTGAAGGGCTGCTCCAAGGCCGGCGGCATGCTGGCCCTGCTGAAAGAGCTTGGGGTCCCCCAAAGCGAAACGCTGGCCCTGGGGGACAGCACCAACGATCTGCCCATGTTCCGTATCGCCGCCCACACCGCCTGCCTGGGCGGCGGAATGGAGGAGCTGAAAGCCGTCTCGGAATTCGTCACCGCCCCGGTGCTGGAGGACGGCATTCAAAAGGCCCTGGAGCATTTCGGACTGCTGGAGTAATCAGAAAAAGGCTGTAAAAAGGGGACTGCCGCGCAGTTTGCGGCAGTCCCCTGAATGTATATTCACAATTGCGGTAAGTACGGCGCTGCCCAGGTCTGCATGGTTCCGCGGGCGGCGTTCCAGACGGCGGCCGTGGCATCGGCGGCGCGGGTACGGGCCACCAGGATCACCACGGAAACGATCAGAATCAGCGCCAGCAGGGCGGCGATCAGGGCAAGGGCCTTGATGAGACCGGCATCCCGGCTCTTTCGGCCGGCCTGGGGCTGACGGGGGGCAGTCCCCGCGCCCGGCCGGGTCTGGGAGGCCGCGGGACGGGTCTGCGGAGCGGCGGGACGAGGCTGGGGTCTGGACTGTTGGGGCCTGGGCTGTGCGGGTCTGGTCCCGGGCTGTTTTTGGGGCTGGGGCAGGGTAGGCAGGATCTCATAGACCACCCGGTCCGCCCGCTCGGGGTCCTGGTTCAGCAGCATATCCGTCCGCAGCAAAGCGGGCAGGCTGTCCGCCTGGGTAAACTGAACGCCCTGGGCGGCATAAAGCTTCATCTGCTTCTGAATGGCCAGCTGGGCATCCTGGATATCTGCCTGGATGGCCTGCTCGGTCTGGCCTGTGAGCTGGGAAATGGCCCTGGGGCTCATACCGCTGAGACTGTAGAGGTACAGATTCAGTTTTTGCCGGTCCTCCAGCATATCCGCCAGCATCACCGCCACCTGGGCGGTCTCCGCCTTGTTCAGCTCCATGCTGGCAAAGCTGAAGCTCCGCTCCGTCTCCGGGGCGTCCCCCTGGCCGTTTTCCAGCAGGGTAGCCCGGACACGCATGCAGCGCACCGCTGTCAGGTGCCCCACCCAGCCATAGAACTTGGCAGGATCCGTCAGCGACGGAAGCTTTTCAGCCACGGTTTTCAGAACAACCGTAGTCATTTTTTCCGCAGACTGCCGGGAGGGCAGCAGCTTTTTGCACTGGTAGCTCACAATGCCCCAGGAATAGGTCAGCAGCTCCACCAGGGCCTGCTGGTCTCCCCGCTGGGCGGCGAAGATATACTCCTGCATAGAATCCTTATTCATATCAACTGGTCCCTTCATCCTTTTTGTCCGGGTCCACACCGGTGATCCGGACCACGATCCGTTTCATAGCTTTCTGCATGGCCGTATAGCTGTCCGCTGTGACCTTGTCCACATAGTTATTCTCATAGGCGTACATGGCCGGTTCAATGCGGACCACCCGCCGGAAGCCGTCGCATTCCGACTCTTTTTCCGTATAAATGGGGATATAACTGAAATTCGTGACCTTGGTGGTCTTCAGGTCCGCGTCCTTGGTGATCTCAATGTCCAATATCACGGAGTAATTGGAGCCGCCCAGAGTGGCGTCGCCGTAGAAGTCCCCCAGGGAGTAGGCCACCAGTTTGCCCGTTTTCTCGTTCAGCTCGATCTTTTGCAGCAGGTGCGGGTGGGTGCCGATAATCACGTCCACGCCGTTTTTCTGCATCAGATCCACGATCTGGGTCTGGGTCTTGCTGATCTCATCGCTGTTGACGCTGCCCCAGTGGAGCATGGCCACGGTGATATCCGGCTTCTCGGAAGCAACCTTGTTCAGGATGCTGGTAATGCCCTTCTTATCCACGCTCTTATAGTTGGAATCATAGTCCGTATAGAGCAGGTTCACGCTGTTTTCGCTGCCCGCAGGCAGGCCCATGCCGCCGACACCTTTCGTAAAAGCCACGAACGCGACCTTGATGCCCTGAACATCGCAGATGGTATAGCCGCCGGTTTTGTTGAAATCCGAAGTGCTGGCATAGGCCCCCAGGGGCTCGATACCCGCAGAGCGGATATTGTTCAGGGTGGAATTCAGGCCGATCAGGCCGTTGTACACGGAATAGGAGTTCGCCATCTGGATCAGGTCCACACCGGCGCTCTTCAGATACGTCAGCAGCTCCGTGGGGGCCGAGGCGGTTTCGGAGCCGTAGGGCTCGCCGCAGAAGTTGCCCTCCAGATTCATAACGGTCACGTCCGCATTGGCCAGCTCTGCCGCCACGTCCAGAAAAGCTCTGGTATAGTCATAGCCCGTGGCCGCAATACCGGAGTCCACCACGGAGTTGGTGATGTTCAGATCGCCTACGGCCCGGATATGGATGGTGGTGATGGGGTCCTTGGTCCGGCGTCCCGCCTCCGTGGCTTGAGTAGCCTGAGTGGTGGCCGCGGTGGTCTCCGTGGGGGTATTCAGGGCCGCGACCGGGGCCGTTTTGCTGCCGTTTGCCAGTCGGTAGATCACAACGCCGCAGCCGGCAAGCACCACCAAAGCCGCCAAAGTCAGCAGCAGCATTTTCTGCTTCCGCTTCCTGGCCCGCCGCCTGGCCGCCTCCCGCTTCTGCCGCCGCCGCTCCATATCCTCCCGATCCAGTGCCATAAACACCACCCCTTTCCTGATTTCTTTTCGCTATTATAACGGATTTTGGGAAATAAAACAAGTTTGCAAATTTGAATTCTTCATTAAGAAGGACGGCCAAGGTTCAATTGACAATGGACAATTGACAGTTGACAATTAAGGAGTTTCCTTCGGAAACAAGTCAAAGATTGATTTCAAATTCGTCCCGTAGGGACACTATAATTGTCAATTGTTCATTGTCAATTGTCAATTCATTTCCCCGCAGGCCTCCGGCCTTACGTCTCGCGCACGATCTCCCTCGTCTCCTCCGCGTTTTTCAGGATCGCGGCTTTCAGATCCTCCAGAGAATCGAATTTCCGCTCCGGGCGGAGAAATTCGTAGAATTCCAGGGTGATCTCATCGCCGTACAGGTCCCCGGCATAGTCCAGCAGCCAGGGCTCCACGGTGATATGATGGCCGCCCACCGTAGGGCGGGTGCCCACATTGGTAACGGCGGGATAGGTTTTCCCCTCCGCTGCGGCACGGCAGGCGTAAACGCCGAAGCGGGGCACGGCCAGGCCCTCGGGCAGCCGAAGATTGGCGGTAGGGATGCCTAAAGTACGGCCAATCTGGCGGCCGTGGACCACCGCGCCTGTAAGTACATGAGGATGGCCCAGGAAGCGCACCGCCCGGTCCATCTGGCCTTCTTTCAGCAGCCGGCGGATATAGGTAGAGGACACCCGGATGCCGTCCACATCCTGTTCCGGCACCACGGCACAGGGCAGGCCCTCTTTTTCGCAGTAGTCCTGGAGCAGCGACGCAGAACCGGCCCCGAAAGCGCCGAATCGAAAATCCGCGCCGCAGACAAAGCCCGCCGCGCCAAAATCCCTTCGCAGCTCTTCCAGAAAGTCCTGCCAGGGAGTAGACTGCATCTTCTTATCGAAAGGCAGGGTCACAATCCGATCCATGCCGAAATGGCGAAGCAGGCGCTCCCTGTCCCCGGGGGTATTGATAAGCTCCGGGGTGGAACCCAGAACCAGCGTATCCGGGTGGCCGGAAAAGGTGACAACGCCCCGCCGGCCTTCAGGGGCCAGGGCTTTCACAGCATTCAGCAGTGCCTGATGCCCAAGATGCACCCCGTCAAAAAAGCCCAGGGCGTAGATGTAGGTAGTCATGGTTTCGTCCTTTAATCAATGAATTGACAATTGACAATGCGAATCAAGAGTTGAAATACAAGAGAGCACACCAAAGGCTTTCCGGAAAGGCAATGTCGTCAACTTAAGCACAGG
>CAVLCF010000041.1:0-19110 GCA_963661735.1 bacterium
TATATCATGGATAATGAAAAAAGCCCAGCAAAAGCTGGACTTTTTCGACAGTCTGAAATCAGGGGCGGCATAAGCCGCCCCTGATTTTTTAGGGAGCCTCTGATTAAATCGGCAAGAGCTGAGAGCGAGAGATTTTTTGACCGGTTGAAGCATCAAAAGCAGAGGAATACTGGATGTACCCGCAAGGGGTATGCCGCATCCGTAAGCCAGCTTCCGCTGGCAACGGCTGCGCAATATTTCCTGCTTTTGATGCTGAAGAGCGGGCGAAAAAGATCCGCTCTTCAGCCGCAAACGATTTATTCAGAGGTTCCTCAGGCTTTCACCAGCCCACGAAGCTGATAGAGCACGTTGGCCGCGTCCTGCCGGGTCAGGTTTTCCGCGTCCGGAAGGGACAGGCCCTGTTCTTCCAGCAC
Source organism: bacterium (assembly GCA_963661735.1). Classification (GTDB taxonomy): domain Bacteria; phylum Bacillota; class Clostridia; order Oscillospirales; family Oscillospiraceae; genus Faecousia. Next base: position 414 of record CAVLCF010000041.1, read on the forward strand.
CGTCTCCAGATTTTCCGGTTCCGCATCCAGATCCAGGCAGGCGCAGAGCAGGGCCGCCGCGTCCCGGGTGGTCACGGTGTCGGATTCCTCAAAGTCCTCCTGCCAGGCCGTTCCGGCGGTGAGTCCCGCCCGCAGGGCGGCCACGGCGTAGGGCCGCAGCCATTTGGGGATATTCCCGCTGAGGGCCGCGTCCGCCTGGTCCTCCACAGGAATGCTCAGGGTTTTCACAACCATCGTCAGAAATTCGCCCTTGGTGACGGTTTTTTCCGGGAAGAAGCAGGGATTTCCCGCCAGGGTCTCTCCGGCGAAAATGCCGGTGGAGCGCATCCACTCCGCCGTAAAGGCGCAGTCCGTGCCGAAGGTGTCCGTATACGCCGTAGGCTCTGTGGGCCGGAGGATGGTAATAGTGACGGTGGCCTCCCTGGAAACCTTCCCCTGGGGGTCCGCGGCCGTATAGGCGAAGGAATCCACGCCTACCTTATTGGTTTTGGGCGTATAAGTGAATTCCCCGTTCTCCCCGATGGTAACATCGCCCCTGCGGGGCTGGCGGGTAACGGTGAAGGTCAGGGCCTCTCCTTCCGGATCCTTGGCCCGGAGAACGCCGGTATTGGCCAGATTCTTATAGGTCTCCATGGCGGAATCCTCCGCAATGGGGGCCTTGTTTTCCTTTCCCCGGATACCCAGGCTCAGGCTTGTCTCAGCTTCCAGCCCCGAATCCCCCACGGGCAGATAGGCCAGAGTCTCCACTGCGTCCTCCTCTGTTCTGCCCGGCGTGTAGGTGACGGCGTTCAACTGTTCCCAGGTAAGCACGTCCCCGGGCAGCAGTACCCGATCCCCCAGCCGCAGAGCCCCGGACGCCGGGACCTCCCGCAGACACACGCCCCGCAGGTCCTCTCCGAACTCCTGAGAACCGAAGCAATAGACGCTGCCGCTGTCCATTTCCGCGGCCGCCGCTGACACGGGCAGGGCCAGCAGGAGCAGCAGGCAGAGTACTTTTCGCAATTTCATAGAAAACTACCTCCAGAAAAGATTTTCCGGAGGTAGTGTTTGCCAGAACTGGTTTTCCTATTCATTTTTTCCACAGACTGTTACCGGCCTGTGTATCGACGCGTGTGTATTCGCTTTCCAGAATGGCCGCGATGGAATCCGGCTCCACCGTATCCGCCCTTGTCACCACCCACTTGGCTTCCTCGCTTTGCAGGTAGGCTTCGATCTCCCGGCCGATCTCCGGGTCCAGCTGAATGTAATGGGGCTGCCAGTCGCAGTAGCGTATGGGCGGCTGCAAGCCCGCCCGGACATACCAGGCAGAGCAGGAGGTCAGGCCGTAGACATACACCCGGTCCCGCTCTTCCTCGGGAATCCGGGCCACCAGGGCCTGGGCGGCGTCATAGTCCTGCCGCTCCTCCACGTTGCAGCGCGCACAGTACATGGCGTAGCGGATCTCTTCAATGGCCCGGGGGTAGAGCAGCTTCCACTGTCCCGCCACAGAGGCCAAAATCAGCAAAACAGACAGGGTAAGGCACACCCACCGGCTCTTGGCCCGGCGGATCTGGAGCCGCTGGGCGTTCCGGGCTACCAGGTAGCCCCCAAGAACCCAAAGAGGCATTGCCAGCACAAAATAATGGGCGTAGCCGTTGCCCATGGCCGCCGCCGTCAGCAAGGTCAGCACTCCGGAGATACACAGCAGCCACAGCTTCCAGTCCTTTACCCGGTAGACGGCCAGGACGATCAATGGGAACAGCACCGTCAGCAGGCAGGGCCAGATGTTTTTCAGGTTCCACAGCTTTTCCGCAAAACCTGCTTCATCGGAATAGGCGAAACCGAAGAGGAACACCTGGGAAAGCATATCCCCCAGAATGCCATGGCAGGCCGCCCAAACGCAGGCCGGGGCGACGCCAGCCAGAATGCCCAGCAGGAACATTCCGGCATTGGCAAGCAGATTCCGGAAACGCTTCCAGGCCAGCAGATTGCAGGTAACGGTCAGCAGGATCGCCCCGATGACGGCGGCGTTGGTAACGCGGATCATGGCCATGATCCCAAAGGCCACGCCGTAATAGAAGCCGTACAGAGGCGGATGGTCCTGGTTCTCCGGACTGGGGATCCGGGTAACGCCCAGGTATTTCAGGCACAGATACAGGCAGGGCATCAGAAAGGGCATGGACAGCTCTTCCGTCAGATTGCCGCCGGTCATGGTATAGCTGAGCATGACCGCGCCGGGGATCAGCAGCAGAAGGGAAGCCCAGAGGGGGCAGCCCTTCTCCGGAGAAATCAGATCAAAGCATTTGAAGCAGAACAGCAGCGTAATAAAAAGGCACACGCACTGCACCGCAAAGACCCCCAGCCGCCCGGGCAGCAGCAGCTGGCCCAGATACTCCATGAGGAAGAGATAAGGCCCCTTCATATCGAAGTAATCCCGGTAAGGAAGCCTTCCCTTTGTCATGCCCTCCCCCACCAGCCGGAAAAAGGCCGCGTCCTGGCCCACGTTATAGCGAAGCAAAGGCGTGGTGGACAGAGAGCAGACCGCGAGATAGCCCACCGCCAGGATCATCAGCAGCAGGATTCGGAAAAGCTTATTCAAAGCTGAGCGTTTTTGTTCCATGGTTCTCCCTTTCTATGACACGCTGCACGGTGCGATTCTCTGTTACCCTATTTTACAAAAGAATCCCGCCGCCGTAAAGAGGGAACTTTCGGCGGCGGGGAATTTTTCAGCCAATCAGAAAAAACAGGACCAGGAATACCAGGGCAAGGGCCATATACACGGCGCCGGCCTTTAAAGTAGGGATTGCGTCCTGGCGGGTGGCAGCTTTGCGTTTCCGGTAATCGTAAAAGGTTTCCTTCCGCTCCGCTTCGTCCAGCTTGCCGTAGCGGAACTTGGTAATCCGGGATACGCCGAAGGAGATCATGTCAAAGGTTCCCTCGTTCCGGGACCAGACCAGCCCAGCATAGCACATCAGCAGGATTCCTGCCACGGTAAAGCCGTCACAGAGGATCTGCAGCACAGTCCGTTTCTCGTCCAGGAAGCCAACAATCACAGCAATCACCGTAATGCCGGCCCCAACGGCCAGAGAAACCAGAAATTCTCTGGTTTTTTTCTCCATGTTACAGCCCCAGTTCCTTCCGGTAGGCTTCCAGCTCCGCATCGTTGCAGCTGACAAAGTGACCGGGCTTCACTTCCCGCAGCGTAGGCTGCTGCTGGGTATAATCATGAGCCTCCAGAGGATTGTAGCTGATTCGGACACGGCGCTTCTCCGCATGGGGATCCGGCAGCGGGATGGCAGACAGCAAAGACCGGGTATAGGGGTGCAGCGGATGGGCAAACAGCTCGTCGGAGGAAGCCAGTTCCACCATCTTGCCGAAGTACATAACGCCGATACGGTCCGAGAAATACTTGACGACAGACAAATCGTGGGCAATGAAGAGGATGGTCAGCCCCAGCTGATTCCGCAGATCATTCAGCAGATTGATAACCTGCGCCTGAATGGACACGTCCAGTGCGGAAATGGGCTCGTCGGCTATCAGCAACTCCGGGTTCATGACCACGGAACGGGCAATGCCGATTCTCTGCCGCTGGCCGCCGGAAAACTCATGGGGATACCGGCCGGCATGCTCCCGGACCAGTCCTACGGTTTCCAGAATCTCGTAAACCTTCTGGTCAATATATTCCTGGTCCCTCACGCCGTTGATGACAAGACCCTCAGAGATGATCTCCTTGACGGTCATACGGGGGTTCAGAGAGGCGATAGGGTCCTGGAAAATCATCTGGATCTTGGTGATCAGCTTGGACTTCTTCGCGATATGCAGCTTTTTCTCGTACTCCTTTTTCAGAGCGTCATACTCCGGCTTTCCCTCAGCGGCTGCCAGCCTGGGGGTGTACTCCGCCTTTACCTGCTCCATCTGCTTTTTGGCATAGACCTTATCGCAGTTCTTGTGGTCGAAGTGCGCAGACTTGATCTCCTGTTTCAAAGACTGGATCTGGTCCTGAATTGCCTTCTGCTGCGCGGCGCTGTCTGGCTTCGCCCGAAGCTGCTTCAGCTCCTTCCGCAGACGGCGAATCTCATCCTCATAGCTCTTGGTGCCGGCGCAGATACGCTGGCCCTCGAAATAAATGCTGCCGGAGGTAATGTCATAGATCTTGATAATGGAGCGGCCGGTAGTGGTCTTTCCGCAGCCGGACTCGCCCACCAGGCCAAAGACCTCGCCCTTTCTGATCTCAAAGCTCACGTCGTCCACAGCCTTGGTGGGTCCGAAGTACTGGCACAGATGGTCCACCTTCAGCAGGACTTCCCGGTTCTTATTCTCCATCCGCGGCACCTCCGTTCTTTTCCTTCATTCTGCGGATCCGGTCAACAATGATCTTGGGCATTTCCACTTTGGGCGCGTCGGGATGCAGCAGCCAGGTAGCGGCCCAATGGGTATCGCTGACCCGGAACATGGGGGGCTGCTGCTCGAAATCGATCTCCATGGCGTACTTATTCCGGGCAGCGAAGGCATCGCCTACCGGGGGATAAATCATGTTGGGCGGGGTGCCGGGAATGGCGTCCAGCTTCTCCGTAGTATCCAGGTCCGGCATGGAGCTCAGCAGCGCCCAGGTGTAGGGGTGCTTGGGATCATAGAAAATGTCATCCGCCGTGCCGTATTCCACAATCTTACCGGCGTACATGACGGCAATATCGTCTGCCATATTGGCAACAACGCCCAGGTCATGGGTGATGAAGATAACGGACAGGTTCCGCTCTTCCTTCAGCCGGTTGATGAGTTCCAGAATCTGGGCCTGAATGGTCACGTCCAGAGCAGTCGTAGGCTCGTCACAGATCAGGATGTCCGGGTTGGCAGACAGAGCGATGGCAATGACGATTCTCTGACGCATACCGCCGGAGAACTCGAAGGGGTACTGGTTGTAGCGGATGCGGGGATCGTGAATGCCCACTTCCTCCATGAGCTTGATAGCCCGTTCCTTGGCCATACCCTTTGTCACCACGCTGACGGCATCAGAGGCACGATCCTTGAAAAAGTCCACAAGCTCCACAGCTCTGGCAGCGAAATCAGGGGTCATCTCCTCCAGCTGGGCCTCATAGCAGGCAATCAGCTGAGAAACCACCTTGGCAATGTTATCCCGCAGCTCCTGCTCATCGTAGATCAGCTTGGGCACGACCTTCCAGTCCACCCGCTTGCCCTTCTGGATCAGCTTCTCCCGCTTGGCGCTCTGCTTGGCGTATCGGCGCTCTTCCTTGGGATTGTTCTTGCAAGCGGAGTAATAGGCCTCAATGGCGCCGTTCAGAGAGGAACCAAAGGTGTAGGCTGTGGAATCCTTGTGAATATCCAGCCGGTCAATGGCCGCCTCCACCTGAGCGGTAAGTTCCTTGCAGCGCTTCAGGGCGTCCGCTCTGTTGAATTCGCCGGTATAATACCGTTCGGTCTCTTTCAAAGTGGGCAGCATAGCCTGCTTCTTTTCCTGGCTCTGCTGATAAGAATAGGTCAGCGCCTTCTCCGTCAGCTCCAGGAAACGGAACATGAAATCGTTGTTCAGGAATTCCAGGGTCATGGCATCCCGCTTCTCGGGGTCCATGGAAGACAGGTCCTCCTGAGGGTGCTTCAATCCATAATAGCCAATGCGGAAGAAATTGGGCTTCTCCACTGCGACCATCTCCCGCAGCACATTCTCTGCGGCATTGACGGCCTCAATAGCGCCGGGCGCCACAGTCTCACCCTTGGGTGCCTTGTCCCGGCGTGCCTGCTGCAGCTTCCCGGCAGCCTCCGCCAGTCCGGTCTCGAAGCCGTGGGTCAGATACTTGTCATTCAGCTTTTTCAGTTTTCCGGCAAAGCCGCCCACCGCGGCAGGCACATCCAGCTTCTGCTTTTTCTCCGCCTGGAACCGGAAATCCTCCATGGTGCTGATCAGCTCCTGAGCGGTACCGGCCTGCAGATTGTATGCATTTTCCAGCTTGTTGGCGTGGATGCAGAAATTATCAAAGGTATCGGCAAGGGTCTTGACCTCTTCCTTGCCGCAGCCCGCGGCCTCCATGGTTGTGCGCAGGTGGCTCAGAAGCTCATTGAATTCTCTGCGGCCCTCCCGGCGGTTGGCCTTGTTCTTCAGAAGCATGGCCTCCGTCACCTGACGGCCAATTTTCACAATGGGGTTCAGAGAGGACAGGGGGTCCTGAAAGATCATGGCGATTTTGTCGCCACGTATCTTGTACATATCGTCCTCGTCAATTTTCAGCAGGTCCTTGCCGTCAAAGAGGATCTCGCCGCCCTCCACAATGGAGTTGCCGGCCAGAATGCCCAGGATGGCTTTGGAGGTAACAGACTTACCGGAGCCGGATTCCCCCACGATGGCCAAGGTCTTGCCCTTGGGCAGGTCAAAGGAAATGTCACGGACAGCCTTTACCGCGCCGCCGTTGGTGCGGAAAGAAATCTTCAGGTTTTTTACTTCCAGAATTTTTTCCATGCTCATTCCTCCACGCCGCGCAGGGACGGATTGAACGCATCCCGCAGGCCATTACCGAACAGATTGAAGCTGATCATCAGCAGAGAGATAACCACAGCGGGGGCAATCATCAGATGGGGATAGTTAGTCCAGATGCTGCTGGCATCAGACAGCAGGTTGCCCAGTGAGGTGGTGGTGGCAGAGCTGAGCTTCACGATGCCCAGATAGCTCAGCATACTCTCCGTAAAGATGACATTGGGAATCACCAGTGCACAGGAGGTGATGAGGGTACCCAAGGTATTGGGGAAGATGTGCTTCCAGATGATACGGGCATCCCGCGCGCCCAGGGTCCGGGCAGCCAGAACGTACTCCTGGTTCTTAAACCGGTAAAACTGAGTACGAACGCGGTAAGCCGTAGAAATCCAGCCTGTCAGTACGAAGGCAAAGAGAAGGCTCGGCACCGCGCCCACCTTTGCGGACAGATGCATCTGGAACAGGGTTGCCACAATAACAAAGGGGACGCCGCTGAGGATATCGGAAACACGCTCCATAAGAATATCCGCAACTCCGCCGTAATAGCCCTCGATTGCGCCGTAGATTGCGCCGATGAAGAAGTTGATTACGGAAACGCAGATAGCGACGATCAGGCTCAGGCGGATGCCGCCAGCCAGACGCTGAGCCATATCATAGCCCTGGGTATCGGTGCCCAGAATATAATTGGGCTCGAAGCCATTCTGATAGCGGTAGTAGTTGTAGTACAGCACCCGGACACGGTACTGGGCATTCTCAAAGCTGCCGCCGCCGGTATGGGCGTAGTAAACGGAGGCACCGTTCTCGTCCCGCTTGTAATTGTCCTCCAGGACCATGCCGTCCTCAAAGGAAATCTTCTTGGTCTGGCCGTTTGCCAGCACCCGGACGGGATCGCCCTTGCCGGTGGCCTTATACCAATTGTTGGCATCGGTGCTGTCGGGGTTATACGCGTTGTTCTCAATCAGAGGGTACAGCACCTGAATACCGGTTTCCTCCTGGAAACGAAGAATATCCTGATATTCCTCGGCCTTGATGCTGCGGTAGATGAAGCCCACGTCCAGATAGACATCCACCCGGGCGTTATTGAAGGTCCTCTTCTCCTTCTTGGCGGCATCCAGAGTAACGACTTCGTTGCCAAGCTTCAAGATGGGCTGGTATTCACTCTCCATGCCCTGCTCCAGGGTAATGCCGCCGGTGCCGTTTACATCCTCAGCAGCCATCCCCATGGCAACCTCTTTAATCATGCCGCGCTCGGAGAAATTCCGGGTTGTGCCGCCGTCGCAGATGCCGAACCGACGCAGAAAGGTGTTCCGGGGAGCCTTCTTGGAATAGTAGTTATCCATGAAATTGTTATCCATGTTGGAGAACGCGGGCACCAGCACCGCGAACAGGACAATGCCGATAATGATAATGGCAGCAACAACAGAGGCCTGGTTTTTCCGGAAACGGTTCCAGGCATCCCGGAAATAACCAATGGGCTTATCCTCGAACTTGGTATCGGAGATACGGGAGCCATCATTGACAAATGCAAATTTTTCCTTGGGGATATGATTCATTTCCATGTTACTTCTCCCCCATTCTGATCCGAGGATCGATAAAGCCATAGCTGATATCCGTAACAATACCGCCAAGAAGGCCTACAAAAGTATAGAAAATGCTGTCCACCATGAACACGTCATAGTCAAACAGATTAATTGCCTTGATATAAAGCTGACCAACGCCGGGAATGGAGAAAATCTGCTCGATGATCATGGAGCCGCCCAGAATACCGACAAAGCTGCCGATGATCATAGGCAGAATGGGCACCATAGCGTTCTTCAGTGCGTGACGCATGGTCGCCTGACCGCGGGTCAGGCCCTTGGTACGGGCCAACAGCATATAGTCAGAGGTCAGGGTTTCCGTCAGCTCCGCACGGGTGTAACGGCAAAGCGTCGCAATTTCACCGAAGGAGAGCGCCAGCACCGGAGCAATCATACTGACAAACATCTTGCCGGAGAACCAGCTTCCGCCGGCATCTGCCAACGCGTAAACCGTCAGGGGCAGCCAGCCCAATTTGAAATAGAAGAAATACTGGACCAGGAACGCATAGATATAGTTAGGAATGGACACGAACAGGATGACCATGACGGAAATCACATGGTCCTGCCATTTATTCTTCTTAATGGCAGCATAAATACCGGTCAGAATGCCAAGGGGAATGGCGAAAATCAGGGAATAGAGGTTGACCAGCACAGTGGGAAGCAGACGGCTGGACAGGACGTCCCAGGCAGCCTTTCGGGGCGCAATGTACCAAGAGGTACCAAAGTCCCACTTTGTAAAAATGTTTTTCAGATAAATACCAAACTGCACCAGAATGGGCTTATTGTAGCCCAGTGCGTCCCACCGGGATTCCAGCAGCTCCCGAAGGACCTTCTCCGCGGGAAGCTCTCTGGGCAGCATCCGCACCAGCGTAAAGCAAATGGCGGTGATAATAAACAGCGTAAATATCATCAGCAGGACACGCTTGACGATGTATTTGGACATTCAGCCATCACTCCTTGTCGTTTTTTTGCCATAACGAAGCGACGCCCTCGGTGTTCCGGAGAACATAGCGTTCTCTGGAGCAACGAGGGCGTCGCTCCCGAGAGGCGAAGACGGATCAATCCGCTTTGGAAAGCAAACGCATTTCTTTTCTGCTTTCTAAGTCGCAGGGAACCTCTGCCGCGCGGAAGGTGCGGCAGAGGCCCCGGCTCTGAAAGCGTCTGACGCTTTCAGAAAGATTTACGAAGGATTATTCGTAGCTCAGAGTACCGCCCTGGCTTGCAACGAAGTCAGCCCACTCAGCATCGGTGTAGTTGAACTTCATCAGACGCAGGCCACCGAAGTCGTACATAACGTTGTAGTTCTCGGTGTAGTAGTCCACCTGGTAAGCCAGCATCTCGCAGACGGTGGTGGAGCACAGGGGGATACGGTAGTACTTCTGCAGATAAGCCTCTTCCATCTGAGCGGTGATGTGCAGCTTGGTCTCGTTGGAGGCGGCAGCGTACTTGCCAACGCCCATCATGGACTGAGACCATGCCTGCCAGGTCATGGTAACCTGCTCACCGTCCACATCCAGGGTCAGAGTCTCGGTCTTGGGATCCCAGCAGCCAGCCTCGTGGATGGAATACTGGTCGGGGTCGCAGTAGACCTGGAAGTTCCGGAAGGGATAGAAAGCAGCGCCGCCCCATGCGCCGTAACCGATGGCGTACTCGCCGTTGGCCACGTCGGAGTAACGGTTGTTGATGTTGCCGATGGCTTCCAGAGTGATGGTGCCGAAGCCGGAATCTTTGGCAGCGGCATTGACGAACTCATTCATCAGCTTGACCTGGTTCTGGTCAGCGGAGGTGATACCGCCCTTAGCCCAGCCGATCCGGATATAGATGGGATCGCCAGCCTTGTACAGGCCGTCGGCAACCAGCTCGTCACAGGCCTGCTTCATCAGCTCCTGCGCCTGAGTCAGATTGTAGCCGTTGATGGACTCGTAAGCGTCCTTCAGCGTAGCGTAGGGAGTACCCTCGCCATACTCAACACCGTACAGGTTGCAGATAGCCTGCATGGCCTCTTCGGAGTTCCGGTAGGAGGAAGTGGGATCCTCATAGATGTTGTAGAAGTACAGGGAGTTCAGCAGGCCGTAGCTGGGCACGTAACCAGCAGTAGCGGCAACGTACTTCTCACGGTCGATGGACAGGGACATGGCCTTCCGGAAGTTCACGTTGGAGAGAACCACGGAGTTGGTGTTGCCCTTGGAAGCGTCCATAGCCTTCAGCGCATCCAGATTGGTGTCGAAGAAGAAGGACATGGTGTAGGTCTCAGGAGTCTTATACAGACGGTCAGAAGTGGAGTAGCTGACCAGATCGTCAGCAGTGGGCTCCCAGCGGGACAGATCACCCTTCAGGAAGGCCTGCTTGGCAGCGGCGTCATCCATCACGTCGATGACGTAACGGGTAGCCTGGTACTGCTGAACGGGAGCGCCATCCACATCGAAGTTGGTGTAGGAGATGAGGGAGCCGTCTTCCTGCTTCTCATAGCCGAACCACTCTTCGTTCTGCTCGAAGACCATCTGCTTGTCTTCCTGCAAGGAAACCAGCTTGTAGGGGCCGAAGGACATGGTGTTGTCCACGGCATTGCCGTAATCGGTGGTGGTCAGGCCGCCGGTAGTGGACTTGCCGGCCTCATACAGGTCCTCGTAAACCAGGAAGGAGGAGGTCAGAGAGGTCAGGAAGTAGTCCTTGGAGATATAGGTGTTGTTCACATAGCGGACGGTGTAGTCGTCAACCTTGTAGAAGCCGACGGTATCGTCGTAGCTCATGTTCTCATCGTAGTTGGCGTTGTCCTGGAAGAAGCACAGGTATTGTGCGTAGTCGCCGGAGGCGTCAGCGAAGTAGTCGCCGTAGTCAGCAAACAGAGAAGCGCCGGAGAAGGCATCGTTCTGAGCCTCGCCGTAAACGGTCTCATCGTTCACAGAGACATACTGAGCAACCTCATTGCCATCAGCGTCAGTATAGCCCTTGGCATTCCAGAAGTCGTAGCAGTTGATGAACAGCTCCTTACCGTCGGCAATAGCCTCGTCCGGGCTGCCGTAAGCGGTGGTGTATGGCACATACATGCCAGAGGTCTTGGAGTAGTAGTAAGCGTTGCCGCCAGCCACTGCAGACTCGCCGTCATAGTACAGGTTGGCACGATAGTTCATCATGTCGGGGTTCAGCAGCTGCTTCATGGAGTAGATGTATGTGTCGGCATTGATGGGGGTTCCGTCCTGCCAACGCATCTCAGGATTCAGCTTGATCTCGTACACGTAACCCTCGGTGGTGTCCTTGGCATCCTGACCCTCGGGCAGAGCGGCCTTGTACTTGGTCAGGTCGTCCTGGTGCCCAGCGGTCACATCCTCAACAGAGGTGGCAGCCTGGTAAATCCACTGATAGACACCGTTCTCGGAGTCCAGAATGGACATGGTAACCAGAGGGGTGGTGATGAGGGCCAGAACGGCATCATCAGCGTTGACTTCCCAGGTATGGGGGTTCCAGTTGTTGCCCAGAGCGGTGGAGTAGTCGTGGAAGGTATATTCCGCGGCAGTGTCGGACGCCTGGGTTGCTTCGGTGGCGGCAGCGGTAGTCCCGGTGGTCTCGGTATTGCTCTTGTTGGAGCAGCCGGCGAACACGGAAACGGCCATCAGAACAGCCAGAAGCAGTGCAAGTGTTCTTTTCATTTCATTACCTCCAATAAAATTTCTATGGAAACGGATGTCTCCGTAACATAGACATTTTCATTTCTTCCTTTTTGCAGGAAGAGACAGAAAAAAATTCATTTTTTCTCACGGACATTTGTACTTTCCGGAAGAGCTACACTATTTTACCACAGATATAACAATATTTCAATCTATTTTTTACGGCTTGGTTATAATTTACTCTTTTTCTCTTTCCCAGCAGGACATACCCTTCCGATTTGTATATGTTTCCGCTTTGTTTTTGTGTTTTTCGCTGATTTTTCGTCTTCCCTTCCAGGCCAGGTGTCTTTCTTTCACGGATTTGCCCTTTGCGTCTTTCCCCCGGTGGATGTTTTTCCTGAAAAGACATTCATCTACCGCTACAACTTTTTTGGGCGCGGATTTCATTTTCCGGAAAAAGCCTTTCCCGGAGGGGAAGCCTTTGTGACCGCAAGCCGTCTCCTTATATTATCCCCATGTACAGCAGTGCGTTCCGCACCACGTCCAAGGAAATCGAAAAAAAGCCTGTGCTTTTTGTGGAAAACCGAAAAAAAGTTGGAAGGGCCTCAGGAAATGTTGACAAACGATGAATTTTGGGTTAGGATGACACCATCAAGTGAACACAAGCTGATGTAATTTCGGATGTATGGCCCGAGAGTTTCTACCACAGCGCCGGGAAGCTGTGACCATTGGTGAAAAAAGGATGCGCGTTCCGTTCCCCGAGTGTCGGGTTTTGGAAGGCGTTTGCTCGTTTTTGCGCCGTGGACTGTAGCCGTCCGCGGTTTTTTGATTTTTCAGAAGGAGCGTTCTCAATATGAAGGCAATGGAAAAGAAGATCCTGGATGAGGGAAAGGTCCTTCCCGGCGGCATTCTCAAGGTCGGGTCCTTTCTGAATCAGCAGATCGATACCTCCTTTCTGGCCGAAATGGCCAGGGAGTTCGCGGGGCTTTACAAGGACGCCGGGGTCAATAAGATCCTGACCATCGAGTCCTCCGGCATTGCCATTGCCGCTGCGGTAGCCCTGGAAATGGGCGTGCCCATGGTCTTTGCCAAGAAGCACAAGTCCAGCAATGTGGACGGAAAGGTTTACTCCTCCGTTGTCCACTCCTATACCCACGGTACGGACTATACCATTGTCGTCAGCGCCGACTATCTGGGTGAAAACGACCGGGTGCTGCTGGTGGACGATTTTCTGGCCAACGGCAAGGCGCTCATCGGACTGACCGAGCTGGTCCGTCAGGCAGGCGGTACCGTTGTGGGCGCGGCCATCGCCATCGAAAAGGGCTTCCAGGGCGGCGGCGACGCCCTGCGGGCCAAGGGGATCAGGGTCGAGTCCCTGGCCATCGTGGAGTCCATGACCGACGATACGATCACCTTTCGTTAAGGCTTCCCCCGCCCCTCATCCGACCCGCCTGCGGCGGGCCACCTTCCCCCAGGGGAAGGCAAATACGTTGTTTCTCGCGAAACGCAATAAACATATACATTTTTCTAGGAGGAAAAAGAAAACATGAAAAAGATTCTTTCTCTGGCTCTGGTCCTTGTGATGGTCCTGGGTCTTGCCGCCTGCGGCGGCCAGTCCGGCACCACCGCCACTACCGCCGCTGCTTCCACCGCTGCCGGTTCCGACGAGACCACTGCCGCCGCGGAGACCGAAGCTCCTGCCGCCGTTTCCAACATCAAGGTAGGCTTCATCTTCCTGCACGACGAGAACTCCACCTATGACCTGAACTTTATGAACGCCGCCCGCCAGGCCATTGCCGATCTGGGCCTGACCGAAGATCAGTACCTGTTCCGCACCAACATCCCCGAGGGCCAGGAGTGCTACAACGCCGCCGCTGAGCTGGCCGACGCCGGCTGCAACATCATCTTCGCCGACTCCTTCGGCCACGAGGATTACATCATCCAGGCCGCCCAGGAGTTCCCCGATGTGCAGTTCTGCCACGCCACCGGCACCAAGGCCCACACCCAGGGCCTGGCCAACCACCACAACGCTTTCGCCGCCATCTACGAGGGCCGCTACATGGCCGGTGTTGTTGCCGGTATGAAGCTGAACCAGATGATCGAGGAAGGCAAGATCACCGCTGACGAGGCCAAGATGGGCTATGTGGGCGCTTACACCTACGCCGAGGTGGTCTCCGGCTACACCAGCTTCTTCCTGGGCGCCCGCTCCGTCTGCCCCTCCGTCACCATGGACGTGACCTTCACCGGTTCCTGGTATGACGAGACCGCCGAGAAGGAAGGCGCCAACAAGCTGATCCAGAACGGCTGCGTCCTGATTTCCCAGCACGCCGACTCCATGGGCGCGCCCACTGCCTGCGAGACCGCCGGTGTTCCCAACGTTTCCTACAACGGCTCCACCATTGCCGCTTGCCCCAACACCTTCCTGGTGTCCTCCCGCATCGACTGGACACCTTACTATGAGTTGGCTATCAAGGCCGTTATGAACGGCGAGGAGATCCCCACCGACTGGACCGGCACCATCGAGACCGGCTCCGTTGTCCTGACCGACCTGAACGACGCCGTTGTGGCTCCCGGCACTGCCGAAAAGCTGGCCGAGGTCAAGGCCGCTCTGGAGGACGGCTCCCTGCAGGTCTTCGACGTCAGCACCTTCACCGTGTCCGACGGCAACCTGAACGACAACATCAAGGTGGACGCCGAGGGCCACGTTACTTCTTACATGGCTGACGTGGACACCGATGCCGCCTATACCGGCGATACCGAGGTCGTAGAGAATGGCGCTTTCCAGGAATCTGTTAAGCGGTCCGCTCCGTATTTTGATCTCAAGATCGACGGCATCACTCTGCTGGATACCGCATTCTAAAACAGAAACCAGGGGCCCCTTTCCGGGGCTCCTGGAAATGCTGCAAAGGGCAGCGCAGTGACCATTCGCCGCGTTGCCCTTTGAAGCATTCTATATAAGAATGGCTTCCCCTGGGGGAAGCTGGCTCGGCGGAACGCCGAGACTGATGAGGGGCGGCAAGCAGAACCGATATAGGACCAGCCTAAGCAGCTTCCAAACTGTTTGCCGGAACGGAATTGCCATAAATTCCTCCTTATCGGTTCTGCGTCCCGCACGAATTGTGGTGTGATTGCCACCGGCAATCTTATTCTGATTCGCTGCGCGGAGCACCACCCTCATCCGACCCGCCTACGGCGGGCCACCTTCCCCCAGGGGAAGGCATTTCAGAGAAGGAGTGATCTTTTTGGAAGAGAAGAAAGCCGCCGTACAGATGCGGGACATTACCAAGCGGTTTGGTCCCGTGCTGGCCAACGACCGGGTATGGCTGGACATCTACAAGGGGGAAATTCTGGCCCTGCTGGGCGAAAACGGCAGCGGCAAGACGACCCTGATGAACATGCTCTCCGGCATTTACTTCCCGGACGAGGGCCAGATCTTCATCAACGGCAAGGAGGCCCTGATCCGGTCCCCCAAGGACGCCTTTTCCTACGGCATCGGCATGATCCATCAGCACTTCAAGCTGGTGGATGTGCTCACCGCCGCGGAGAATATCGTCCTGGGCCTGAAGGAGCCGGGCAGGCTGGATATGAACAAGGTCGCCGCCAGGGTAAAAGAGATCTGCGATGCCTACGGCTTCGATGTGGACCCCAACCAGAAGGTCTATAACATGTCCGTTTCCCAGAAGCAGACCGTGGAGATCGTAAAGGTCCTCTATCGCGGGGCGGATATTCTGATTCTGGACGAGCCGACCGCCGTGCTGACCCCTCAGGAGACGGAAAAGCTCTTCCGGGTCCTGCGCAACATGCGCGACGACGGCAAGGCCATCGTCATCATCACCCACAAGATGCACGAGGTGGAAGCGCTGTCCGACCGGGTAGCCATCCTGCGCCACGGCCAGTTTGTGGGCGATATGCTGACAAAGGACACCAATGCCCAGGAAATGACCAACATGATGGTGGGCCGTCCCGTGACGCTGAACATCGAGCGGCCGGAGCCTGTGGACCCCAGGCCAAGGATCGTGGTGGAGCACCTGACCGTCAGGGACATAGAGGGCACCCTCAAGCTGGACGACGTATCCTTTACCGCCAATTCCGGCGAAATTCTGGGCATCGCGGGCATTTCCGGCTGCGGCCAGAAGGAGCTGCTGGAGGCTATCGCGGGCCTGCAGCCCACGGACGAGGGCTCCATCCGCTATATTGAGGACGACGGCAAGGCGGAGGAACTGGTGGGCAAGGACCCCACCGCCATCTCCGATCTGGGCGTCAGCCTGTCCTTTGTGCCGGAGGACCGTCTGGGCATGGGCCTGGTTGGCTCCATGGACCTGACGGACAATATGATGCTGCGGTCCTTCCGCAAGGGAAAATCCTGGTTTACCAACCGGAAAGCCCCCAGACATCTGGCCGAGCAGGTGGTGGAGGAGCTGGAGGTCAATACGCCCGGCGTTTCCACCCCCGTCCGCCGTCTGTCCGGCGGCAACGTGCAGAAGGTGCTGGTGGGCCGGGAGATCGCCGCCGCGCCCACGGTGCTGCTGACGGCCTACGCCGTCCGGGGCCTGGACATCAATTCCTCTTATACCATTTACGATCTTATCAACAGGCAGAAAAAGGCCGGGGTCGCCGTGGTGTTCGTAGGCGAGGACCTGGACGTGCTGCTGGAGCTGTGCGACCGGATTCTGGTGCTCTGCGGCGGCAAGGTCAGCGGCGTGGTGGAAAAGCCCGACGCTTCCCGGAAGCCAGAGGTTGGTATGATGATGACGCGGCTGGGAGGCAAGAAGGATGAATAAGCACGCTGTATTGCATATTTCCAAGCGGGATAACCTGCCCTGGTACGGGGCCTGGGCCATCCGGGGCTGCGCCATTTTGCTGGCCCTGATCGTCTGCGCCATTGTCACCGCGGCCCTGACGGGAGAAAACCCCCTGGGCGTTTATAAGTCCATGTTCGCCGGTGCTTTTGGCACCAAGCGGAAAATGTGGATCCTGGGTCAGAACATCGCCATTCTGCTGGTGGTGTCCCTGGCCGTGACCCCGGCTTTCAAAATGCGCTTCTGGAACGTGGGCGGCGAGGGCCAGATCCTGATCGGCGGTCTGGCCACGGCGGCCTGCATGATCCTGCTGGGCGGCAAGCTCCCCAACTGGGCGCTGATCGTCCTGATGGTTTTCGCCTCCATGCTGGCAGGTGCCGTCTGGGGCGGCATTCCCGCCATCTGCAAAGCCAAGTGGAACACCAATGAGACCCTGTTCACCCTGATGATGAACTATGTGGCTACCCAGCTGGTCGCCTATTTCGTCATTCTCTGGGAGGTGCCCAAGGGCGCGGGCAAGATCGGCATCATCAACCAGTCCA
The DNA here is from genome assembly GCA_963661735.1 of bacterium. GTDB lineage: Bacteria > Bacillota > Clostridia > Oscillospirales > Oscillospiraceae > Faecousia. The sequence goes on from CAVLCF010000041.1 coordinate 17,397, forward strand.
CCATGGCGGGCTGGCTGCCCCAGATTGGCAGCTATAAGTACCTGCTGAATATCCTGGTGGCTTTGGTGCTGACCGTTGCCATGTATTTCTACCTGACCCGCTCCAAGCAGGGCTATGAGATCGCCGTTGTAGGCGAAAGCGAGCGCACCGCCCGGTATGTGGGCATTAAAGTCGGCAAAGTCATCGTCCGGACCATGATGCTCTCCGGCGCTGTCTGCGGTCTGGCGGGCCTGCTGCTGGTCAGCGGTACGGACCACACCATTACCACCACCATTGCCGACGGCCGGGGCTTCACCGCCGTTATGGTGGCCTGGCTTGCCAAGTTCAACCCCTTCTCCATGATCTTCACCAGCTTCCTGCTGGTTTTCCTGGACCGGGGCGCCAGCGAGATCTCCACCATCTACTCCCTGAACCACTCCTTCGGCGATATTCTCACGGGTATCATCCTGTTCTTCATCATCGGCAGCGAGTTCTTCATCAGCTACAAGCTGAATTTCCTGAAAAACAACCGGAAGGAGGAGAAGCAACATGTTTGATTTCGTTTCCTTTTTCCCCAGAGCGGTCATGCAGGGCATTCCCCTGCTGTTCGGCGCTACCGGAGAGACCCTGACGGAGAAATCCGGCAACCTGAATCTGGGCATTCCCGGTATCATGTATGTGGGCGGCATCTGCGGCGTTATCGGCGCTTTCTTCTATGAACAGGGCGGCAATGTGCAGCCTCTCCTGGGGGTGCTGATCCCCCTGGTGTGCTGCCTGCTGGGCTCTCTGCTCATGGGCCTGCTGTACTGCTTCCTGACCGTTACCCTCCGGGCCAACCAGAACGTGACGGGCCTGGCCATGACCACCTTCGGCGTGGGCTTCGGCAACTTCTTCGGCGGCTCCCTCATCAAGCTCACCGGCGCGGAGGTCCCCTCCATCGCCCTGTCCGCTACCTCCGCCAGCTTCCGCAAAAACCTTCCCATCGCGGAGACCACCGGCGTGTTCGGCAAGCTCTTCCTGTCCTACGGCTTTCTGGCCTACGCGGCCATCATCATCGCCCTGCTTGCCTCTTATGTGCTGAAAAAGACCCGGGTCGGCTTACAGCTCCGGGCCGTAGGCGAAAGCCCCGCCACGGCGGACGCGGCGGGCATCAACATTGCCCGCTACAAGTACATGGCCACCTGCATCGGCGCCATGATCGCGGGCCTGGGCGGACTGTACTACGTCATGGACTATGCTTGCGGCGTCTGGTCCAACGATGCTTTCGGCGACCGGGGCTGGCTGGCCATCGCCCTGGTGATCTTCACCATCTGGCGGCCCAACGTGGGCATTCTCAGCTCCATTCTCTTCGGCGGGCTGTACATCCTGTATCTCTTCATCCCCACCGGGGCCAACCTGGCGGTGAAAGAGCTGTACAAAATGCTGCCCTATGTGGTCACCATCATTGTCCTGGTGCTGACCTCCATGCGCAACAAGCGGGAAAATCAGCCCCCCGAAAGCCTGGGCGTGCCCTACTTCCGGGAAGAGCGATAACAAGCATATTCTTTTACGGACCGGCGCAGTGCCGGTCCGTTTTTATGATTTTGGGCGAGTTTGTGTGGCTCTATGTCAATAGTTGGGGTAGAGACAAAACGCAAATAATTGGGTTGTGCCGGAGGGAGTCGCTCCGGCACGATTTTTATGTATGGCAGAACAGAATTCTTTTTCTGAAATTTGAGAAGTTCCGCATACCGAA